>NZ_RAYG01000027.1:0-110578 GCF_003670185.1 Parabacteroides sp. CH2-D42-20
GGTAATAACAAAGCCCCAGCTTGTGAAAGTCGGGGCTTTGTGCATAAAAAAGGAGATGTGCATTTTGACACACCTCCCTGATAAAATTTGGTTGTTACATATTGACTGTCCCTCGTACTAAGATCATGATGTTATTCTACCTTCGGGGTTTGGCTGAAGATATCATGAATACGCTTCATGTCGAATTTTGGCGTACGGTCATAATAATAGATACCGTTTTGCTCTTGTTCCACATCAGTCAACTGTGTATAGCAATATCCCCAGATATCCTTCGAAAGAGATAGGACAGCGTTAACTTGGCCCTCCAAACGTTTGTAAAACTCTTCTAAAGAATGGGGGGGCTCTCCATATCCCCAAGATGTATTTTGGGCACTTTCCATCTGTTGTGACGGGTTCCATTTTATACCGCCAAACTCATCAACTAAATAAGGCATATCTTTTTTATATTCCGGGAATTGGTATTGGTCTGTATATTTCAGGCCGTTGAAACCGATATTTTTCGGCATCAATTGTATTTCCCATTTTGGGGTGACAAATAGTTTACCGTCATTATACAGTTGCTTTTTCAATTCTTCCGGATTTTGCTCGTAATTGTGGATTGTCCAGATATCGGTAGCGATGTGTACACCACCGCTGGTACCGTGGAAAGGACGCGTCGGGTCTATCATTTTCGTTAGGTTATACAGGTCGTGCATCAGGCGCGGATATTGTATGCGATCAGGCCAGAACTCCTCGTTTGTAGGTGTCCAGATAAGAAGGGAAGGATGGTTACGGTCACGTTCTACGATTTCGGTCCATTCAGTTATGAAATTCCGGGCGGTTTCCGTATCATTGCAATCCATTCCCCAACTGGAAGCTTCCCCCCATGTAAGATAGCCCATCTTATCCGCCCAATAATAGAAACGTTCCTCGAATACTTTCTGATGGAGACGGGCACCATTAAAGCCGGCCGCCATGGAGAGTTCGATGTCATGCTTTAACGCCTCGTCGCTAGGAGCCGTCCAAATTCCATCGGGATAGAATCCTTGATCAAGTACCAAGCGTTGGTAATAAGGTTTGTTGTTCAGATAAATCTTATTGCCTTCGATATGTACCTTACGCATACCTGTATAGCTTCTTACCTCATCTACTACCTTTCCGTTCTTATCTATTACTTTGTATTCCAAGTCGTACAGAAAAGGGTTTTCCGGACTCCATGTTTTCATTTTCTTGATGGGTAGAATAGCAGAAGATAAGGAGCTTGCCGTAATGGTTTGGCTGGCTACTATTTTACCGTTGTCTTTTACGGTTACTTGCAATTTACCTCCTAGTTCCTTATAGAAACGAGGACGCACAACCAATTGTTGTTGGTCTATATCTGTCAGCAACTGCACGGATTGCAATCCTTCCGGATGGACAGCCTCCATCCAAACCGTTTGCCAAATACCTGTGGTCCGGGTATAATTACAGGCGTAGGATTCAAATTGTAGGTTTTGTTTTCCTGCCGGTTGTTTTGCGCTTCGTAGGTCACTTTCTACATATACGACTAGGCTATGTGTCTTTCCTGGTGTTACCAAGGAGGTGATATCTACTGCGAAAGAAGAGGTTCCGCCAAAATGGCGATTGGCTAAGACTCCATCAATGTATATTTCCGATTTATAATAAACAGCTCCAAAGTTAAGTCTTATATTCTTTCCATTCCATTCTTGTGGGATCGTGATAGGACGCTGATACCAGAAATGTTGAATGAAATCCGTGTATTTTACGCCGGATAACTTACTTTCCGGGCAGAAAGGCACTGTGATCTTTTGGTCAAAACCGTTCGATTTATAGAACTCCCGTTCCATTCCGGTACCTCCGAAATCGAATGAGCAAGTCCATTCTCCGTTCAAATTTACCCAATCCATGCGTTCAAATTGTGGACGGGGATATTCGGGACGTGGGATAGACCATAAAGCGGTGATGCACCAAAACAGTAAGAATGTAGTAATGTTCAATTTTTGTTTCATAATGTATAATTGTATTATAATAAGTGCAAAAATAAAAATTTGAATACTATTAGACAAATTCTTGAAAGACTATGTAGGGTAACCGCATTAAAATGTCACTTTTAGTTTTTTTGTCGCAGGAGATATACTTATTTTGTCGCAGGAGATAGCTTACTTTGCCAATGAAGTATATCTTCTCTACCCAAGTAAGTAGTACTTCATTTGATTTAAAATCTATATATTGGGACATCTTGAAGGAATTGATTTATTTTATTATATGTGTAAAAAGGAGATTAAATGAGAAAAATTGTTGTTGCTTCCGATTCATTTAAAGGCTCAGTATCTTCTATTGAAGTGGCTGAATGTGCCGAGTTGGCGATCCATAAGGTCTTTCCGGATTGCGAGGTCGTGAAAATCCCGGTTGGGGATGGGGGAGAAGGTACCGTGGAGACTTTAATTACGGCGATGGGTGGAGAAGCCGTATATTGTGTCGTACATGATCCGTTGATGAGGCCGGTCGAGGCCACTTATGGGATACTGGGAGATAATCGTACGGCGGTTATCGAGATGGCGACGGCGAGTGGCCTTACGTTAGTGCCTGTGTCGGAGCGTAATCCCTTGCGGACAACGACGTATGGAACCGGTGAGTTGATAAAAGACGCTATGGATCGTGGTTGCCGGGATTTCTTGATAGGAATAGGGGGAAGCGCAACGAATGACGGAGGAACCGGTATGTTGCAGGCCTTGGGTTTTCGTTTTCTTGATAGAAAAGGGAATGAGCTGGGATTGGGTGGGCAGATCCTTAATCAGATTTATGAGATAGATTGCTCAAGGGCATTATCGCAATTGCGGGAAACTTCATTTACCATAGCCTGCGATGTGAATAACCCTTTTTATGGTGAGAAAGGGGCGGCGTATGTCTTTGCCCGCCAAAAGGGAGCGGACGACGCTATGGTCCGTTTGCTGGATGAGGGCTTGCGAAATTTTGCGGAAGTCATAAAAAGAACGGGACGAATAGAGATAGACGACATTCCGGGTGCGGGAGCCGCAGGTGGTTTAGGTGGAGGGTTTGTCGCTTTCCTAAAGGCTGAACTTAAACCCGGTATCCGGATGGTTCTGGATGCCTTGCGTTTTGATGAATGTATACGGGGGGCGGATCTAATTATTACGGGAGAAGGTAAACTGGATAAACAGACTTGCATGGGAAAGACCCCATGCGGAGTATTGCAGGCAGGCATGAGACAGGGTATCCCGGTTATCGTAATGGGTGGTTCCGTAGAGGAGGTAGAGGCGCTTAATAAATCCGGGTTTCTGGCGGTCTTGCCACTTCTTCCTTATCCGGTTTCCTTGGAGCAGGCGATGGATAAGGATTTCACCTGCCGGAATATTGGGCGTGCCTTGGAACAACAATTGCGTGTAATCCATTACTATATGAATCACTAACACATGGGTATAATGAGTGCATGGGGAGCTTTTATCGGATTATTAGTGTCGATTTTCTTGATTATAAGAAAGGTATCGCCAGTCTATAGCCTTATTTTAGGGGCATTAGTAGGAGGATTATTAGGGGGTGTGTCGTTGCCGGAAACGATCTCTTTAATGATCAGTGGAGTAAATGACGTAACTCCGGCCGTCATTCGGATCTTGACGGCGGGAGTATTGTCGGGGATATTGGTGAAAACAGGTGCGGCGGCTTCTATCTCCAATACGATCATTTATAGATTGGGAGAACGGCATGTGTTTTTTGCGCTCGCTTTCGCTACGATGTTGTTGACGGCTATTGGAGTGTTTATTGATGTTGCTGTTATTACGGTGGCTCCGATTGCGTTGAGCATCGGCCGGAAACTGGCGGTTCCCCGGGGTAGCCTTTTGTTGATGATGATCGGTGGAGGCAAATGTGGCAATATCATTTCTCCAAATCCGAATACGATTATCGCCGCTGAGAATTTTCATGCGGATTTGTACTCTGTCATGTATGCGAACTTGATCCCGGCGTTGGTTGGCTTGTTGTTTACGGTATATGTCATAGGCCGTTTCTTACCCCGACAAAATGGATTTTATGCGAACGAGGAGATAGATAACCTGCAAGCGGATCTCCCCTCCTTCGCCTCTAGCATGGTCGCTCCGGTAGTGACGATCCTACTGCTGTCGTTTCGCCCTTTATTCCATGTGGCGATCGATCCGATGATAGCCTTGCCCGTTGGAGGAATCGTTGGGATTCTGGCGATGAGGAAGTGGTCATTGATTACGGACAGCCTCTCGTATGGACTCAAGAAGATGTCGAATGTCTCGATCCTGTTGGTCGGTACAGGCACTATAGCGGGAGTGATCAAAGCTTCCTCTATCAAGGATGTTTTATTAGATGCGTTATCGCATACGAATATGGGAGAGCTTTTATTGGCTCCGGTTTCCGGCGTATTGATGTCTGCCGCTACAGCCTCTACTACAGCTGGAGCGACAGTTGCCTCTTCGTCATTCGCAGATATTATTATCGCCGCCGGTATCAGTGGTGTCTGGGGAGCCGCTATGATTAATTCCGGTGCTACCGTACTTGATCATTTGCCACATGGATCGTTCTTTCACGCTACCGGTGGGGTAGCGGATATAAGCATTCGTGAGCGGTTGAGGCTGATTCCTTATGAGACCGCGATCGGCGCTATTTTGGCCATTGGGACTATAATTGCTTATCTTACCGTGAATTAATTCTTTTCCAGTTTTGGCTTGGATTGGAGCCATTTGGGTGTTTTCTTGAGTGTATTGGTCTGCCTTGGATTTACGGCCATACAGATAGCCTTTAGCCAATATTGGCTGTCCGGCTTGCGCTACGGCCCGATGGAGTGGTTATGGCGGACCGGCACGTATATGAAATGGCAACCCATCCGTTTGGGTTAAGCCGGAAAGCTTTGTTCTCAATACAAATTCCGTACAATAAGACCACTGATGAGTCTAGTTTATAAAATGCTAAAAATCAGAGTCAAAAAAGCACGATGATCTTTCATCTAAAACACGTACGACTTTTTGAAAAAACATGTACGTGTTTTGGATGAAAGTCGTACGTGTTTGTCCCGAATCCTTCCACTGAAAACCAGAGCGCATATAAAAATCTACAAGAAGCTTCATTTAAACGGAGCGGTAAATGAAAAAGCTGTGGATGGAAGATCGTATAATTAGAAATAATATTTTTAATTTTCATTTTAAAATCTCATCTTTGCGATGAGATGGATGTTAAGGAACAGTCAATAGTACAGAAATTACGGAATGGCGACCAAGGTGCGTATCGATATTTATATGATCGTCATTATGTGGTACTATGTCAATTTGCGAATGAGTTGGTTGGCGATCCATTTCTAGCGGAGACTATAGTTGGTGATGTGATATTTCATCTGTGGGAAATCCGTGAGACATTGGATATAAATAGCTCTCTTCGTGCTTATCTAATGCGGGCTGTGCGGAACCGCTGTTATAACCATATCTCATCAGAAAAGGAAAAGAAGGAAGTCCGTTTCTCGAAGATTGAGTCTGAGACCTTGGGGTGGGACGCTATGATACAATCGGATGAACAGCCGCTAGGTATATTACTTGAACGGGAGTTAGAGAAGGAGATCATAAAATCAATCGATAGTTTAGGCGATGAATGTAAACGAGTTTTTAGGAAAAGCCGTTTTGAGCATAAGAAAAATGAGGAAATCGCTACAGAGCTAGGAATTTCTGTCAATACGGTTAAATACCACATAAAGATGGCTTTAACCCGCCTACATCAAGATCTGAGGAAGTATCTGATCTTGTTGATATCATTTTTCTCCTTGTGAGGATGAAAAAATTGATGTTTCTCACTACCCCTTGAGGAGAAATAACTGTCTTATATATAAAAGCTGGATATTTAATCTATATGGAAGAAAAGAAATCACATACGAAAAACGAGCGATCATTACCTGATCATGAAGAACAAGAACTTTGGTTCTCTGCTTTGGTTGCCGATGATTCCTGTGCCTATAATGTCGATAAGGCGTTCGATCGTTTTGTTTCTCGTACCCAGCAAAAACGCCGTACGGTTTTCAATATTCCTAAAATCGTTTATGGTGCGGCAGCGGTTATCCTATTATTGATCGCTTCTACGATTTCCTATTGGTGGGGTGAGCGGCAATTACAGAACCAGTTTGCGGATATCTTGGTGGAAGCTCCTTTAGGGGCCAAGACCAAGCTGATTTTACCGGATAGCACATTGGTCTGGTTAAACGCTGGCTCAAAGATCGTATATTCGCAAGGTTTTGGGGTGAAAGACCGCCATCTTCGACTGAATGGAGAGGCTTATTTTGAGGTGAGGAAAAATGAGAAGTTACCTTTTGATGTAATGACGAAAGAATTGAATGTAAAAGTATTGGGTACTAAATTCAACTTCCGGAATTATGACGAGGACGAAGAGGTAACCGTGAATCTATTGGAAGGAAAAGTTCAGCTAGAGAATTATGTAAAGAAGATGGGAGTAAATTACTTGTCACCTTCAGAGAAAGTTACCTTAAATAAACTTACTGGGGAAATGATTATAAGTCGGGCGGAAGTGAAAAATGCTAAGGAATGGACGAATGGCGGACTTTTCTTCGATGAGATGCCTCTATCTGACATTGTGAAAGAACTGAATCGTAGCTATAATGTGAAGATTCATATTGCGGATGAACAGTTAACCCATAATCGCTTTTATGCGTTATTCAATAGAAAAGAACAGACTATCTATAATGTGTTAGATATTATAACTGCGACAAATCAAGTAAGATATAAAGTGGAAGGTGATAGTATTCTGCTTTATGCGAAGTGATAAATAATTGTTTAACCTTAAAATTGTTTTAATATGGAGAATATGGAAGGAGATTAAAAAGGAGTAACAGGATAATAAAAGGAATCGGAGAATGGGCTAGATCCTCCGACTCATAAATCCTCAAATTACATTATGCAAATGATCTGGATGAGGAATACAAATGTAATCAATACTCTGAAAGGTCATCATCAATCACAAGTTAAATTACTAAAAATTAAGCTATTTATGAAAGTTGTAAAAAAGGCCATTTATGTGGCTGTAGCTTTGTTTTGCTTAAATCTAACTGTTAGTGCTCAGGATATAACATTGAAAGTGAGTAATATAACAGTGAAGCAAGCAATGGATGAACTGAAGAGTAGGAGCGGCTACTCATTTGTATTTTCGTCGGCGGACGTGGATACAGGAAAGAAAGTATCTGTGTCTGCTGAGAATCAATCAGTCGATGCGGTAATCGAACAGATTCTGCGTGGTCAGGAGTTGACCTATGAGATAAGAGACAAGAATGTCATTATACGTAAGAAAACTTCAAGTATAAAGGAGACTTCTAAAAAAGCAATTGAAGTAATCGGTACTGTTTTGGATTCTAAGGGAGTACCTATTATAGGAGCTAATGTGGTTATAAAAGGTACAACAAATGGTACGATCTCTGATTTTGATGGAAATTTCTCTATACAAAATGTTCCAGCGAATGCCGTATTGATAGTTTCTTATATCGGATATGTAGATAAAGAAATAGCAGTAGGGGATGAATCTGTTATAAAAGTTATATTATCTGAGGATATGCAAGCTTTGGACGAGGTGGTAGTTGTTGGTTATGGCACTATGAAAAAAAGTGATTTAACAGGATCAATCTCAAATGTTAAATCGGATAAATTGCTAAATAGGCCAGTCACTAATATTACTCAATCTTTGCAAGGAAAAGTTGCGGGTGTTGAAGTATTCCAGAATTCAGGAGCACCAGGTGGACATGTAAGAATGAGAATAAGGGGTGATAATTCTATTAAATCATCAAATGAACCTTTGTATGTAGTTGATGGAATCATTGGGGTTACGAGTGAACTGCTGAATCCTAACGATGTAGAGTCAATAGAAGTTTTAAAGGATGCTTCAGCTACAGCTATTTACGGGGCTAGAGGTGCTAATGGAGTTGTATTAGTTACTACTAAGCGAGGTCTGAAAGGTAAACCTATAGTTTCTTATGAAGGGTATATGGCTATTGGTACTCCTGCAAAGAAAATAGATGTCTTAAATTCTGAAGAATTCATGCAAGTTTATAATAGCTTATACGAAAATGCTAAGAAATATGATCCTAAAGGATATGAAGAAGGTAAATATGCAAATCGTAATCTCCCTTCAAATTATCCGAACTTGTTTGATGCAAATGGGAAACCTTTATATGATACAGATTGGCAAGATGAGGCATATCGAACCGCTATTTCCCATAATCACCAAATAAGTATGAGAGGAGGAACGGATAATACTACTTATGGCTTGTTTGTGTCTTATAAGGATGAAAATGGAATTATGTTAGAGTTTGGACTAAAGCGGTATAGTGGAAAGATAACATTGGATACAAAAGTCAAGGATTGGCTAACTGTTGGTGGTATGTTATCAGTTAATCAAGTTAATGAAAATAGAGTATTCACATTGACTGATACTGGAGCTGCGTCTCGTAGTGTCTTAGAGACTTTGCCTATAATCCCTGTTAAGTATCCGGATGGGACATGGGGAAGTAATAGGGATTGGCCGGGTACGGAGGACGACAATCCTGTTCGGCTTTTAAAAGAACGTTCAAGATTGTATTATACTACTCAATCAGTTGGTAATATTTATTTAGATTTCAAGATTATTAAAGATTTGTCATTACGTTCTAATATAGGTATAGAATTAATCAATATGAAGAATAATAGCTATACCGGAAAAGGCTTAAGAATTGCTACCAGCCAGCAGGGTATAGCATCTATTGAGGCTCAAAGACAGTATTATTGGCAGAATGAGAATTATTTTAATTATAATAAGACATTTGGAAAGTATCATCGGCTAAATGCAATGTTAGGACTGAGCTGGCAACAAAAGTATAGTGAGAGAGTGCAGGCCCGTCATGAAAATTTCATGGATGATTTTTATCAGTGGCATAACTTAGGTGTCGGTACGGTAGTAAAGCCATCTTCTTCCAATGATTATAGATGGGGTCTAAATTCATATTTTGCGAGAGTAAATTATAACTATAAAGAAAAATATCTCTTAACTGTAACGGGCCGATATGATGGATCTTCTAAATTTGGAAAGAATAATAAGTATGCTTTTTTCCCATCTGCAGCTTTGGCTTGGAGAGTTTCAGAAGAATCATTTTTAAAGAGTAACGATGTTATTAGTAATTTAAAAATAAGAGCAAGTGTTGGTGTGACAGGAAATCAGGAAATTGGAGATTATGCTTTTGCGCAAAATATGGGTACATCTAATATTATTCTTGATAATAATTATGAAACAGGTTTATATCGTAACTCTTTTGGAAATCCTGATTTGAAGTGGGAAAAAACTATACAGGCAGATGCGGGATTTGATTTGTCCTTATTTAATAATCGCATAGAAGTTATTGCGGATTATTATCATAAAACTACGAAAGATCTATTACTGGATGCTCCTATTCCGTATAGCTCTGGACTAGAAACTGTCACGAAGAATATTGGGTCGATTAGAAATCAAGGTCTTGAGCTGACTTTAAATACGCATAATGTTAAAAATAAAAATTTTAATTGGTATACAAATCTTAGCTGGTCTATGAATCGGAATAAAGTTTTGAAATTGGGTGTTAACGATGAAGACATTTTTCCGGGACCTTACCAAGGAGGTGAGATAACAGTATTAAGAGTTGGTAAGCCTATTGGAGCTTTTTGGGGCAAAGTTCGTATGGGAACATGGGGCGAGTCTGAAATAGAAGAGGCTAAGAAGTATGAGAGGTTACCTGGTGATTTAAAGTATAAAGACTTGAATAATGATGGTAAGATCAATAATGAGGATGAGACAATAATTGGTTATAGTTCTCCTAAATGGGTTATGAATTTTTCGAATACGTTTGTTTATAAGAACCTTGATCTTACGGTAGATCTGAGAGTGGTTTTTGGGAATAAAGTATTTAATAGGACAAAAATGACTTTGGAGAACCGTTCTGGAATTGCTAATAGTTTAGCGTCGGTGTTAAACTGTTGGAGTCCACAAAATCAATCATCTATGATTGCGGAGCGACGTCCGACAACGGCCTATTTCGACTATATGCATGATGATTATCTAGTTGAAGATGGCTCATTTGTAAGAGGACAAAACATAATGCTTGGATATACATTCCCTAAGTCTGTAGTTTCTAAGTTGCGATTGCAAAATTTGAGAATATACGCTAGTGGGCAAAATGTATTCTGTATTACTAAATATAGTGGATATGATCCGGAAAGTACAACTTATGAAAATACTTTTGCGCAAGGGGTTGATTTCTTTACATATCCTAAACCTCGAACATTTACTTTTGGTGTCAATTTATCTTTTTAATTAGTAAATATATGAAAAGCACATATTTAATTATACTAAGTTCCTTATTCTTGTTGTCTTGTACAAATTTCTTAGATGAAGAATCAACAGGAACGATGTCTATTGATTCTAATTTATCAAGTGTAGAATCTTGTACGGCATTAGCGAATAGTACCTATGTTAATACGAATGTATTTGATGCTAATGAAGGCACATGGGGAGGAAATACGATTTGGCTTTTGGAATTCATGACAGGAAAAGTGAATTCTGAAGCTTCCCAAACTGAATTTCTGGATTTTAGAAATCTAACGTTAAACTCAAGAAGCCGATATATCGAAAAGTGGTGGGCTGATTGCTATGCGGGAATTGCTAAAGCAAATCTGGCGATAAAAAAGATACCAGAGTTTTCAGGCGTAGATAAGAATATACGTTCAAGACTTTTGGGGGAAGCCTATTTTATGAGAGCTTTGTATTATTTTTATTTAGTTAGAATATTTGGAGATTTGCCTAAAATAACAGAAGTACAATCAGAATTGGTAGAGTTATATATACCCCGTTCTCCAATAAAAGAGATCTATGATGAAATTATTATTCCGGATTTATTGAATGCGGAGCAATCTTCCCTGCCAATTAAAGATGAAACAGGTAGAGTATCTATGGGGGCTGTGAAATCTTTATTAGCAGATGTTTATTTGACTTATGCTGGTTTTCCAGTTCAAGGTGGAAAAAAATATTATGCGGAGTCTGCAAAAAAGAGTTTAGAAGTGATATCTTCTGGGGTATATAGTTTATATCCTGAATACTCTGATTTGAGACAACCTTCAAACAATAATAAGAAAGAATTTATTTTTCAAGTTCAATTTTCTATGGATAAGTCTCATAATGATATGATTCCAAAAGTCTTACCTCCTAAGTCTGATATATCAGCTTATTCAAGTGAATATGGATCACTTGTCCCAACTAAGGAATTTTATGAGAGTTTTAGAGAAAATGATAAGAGAGCACAGGAGCGGGAGTTCTTTTTTTCGTCGTATCCAGGCAATCCTAAAAAACTTCCGGCGGATTCTCCTAATCTAGAGAAAGTTGATTTTGGCGGATTTTATATTTATAAGTTTTTTGATGAGAATGCAATTGTTAATACTGCGAAATCAGATTTAAATTGGACACTTTATCGTTATGCTGATGTCTTGTTAATGTATGCGGAAGCTCAGGTTGAGGCTGATGGACACGCTAATAGTACTGCTTTAGAAGCTTTGAATTTGGTTCGTAGACGGGCAAAGTTGCCTGATTTTATGAATTCAAATAAAGAGGTATTTAAAGAAGCTGTATGGGATGAGCGCTATTTTGAACTTTGTTTTGAAGGAAAAATTTGGTTTGATATGGTTCGAACTCGTAAAATCCGTAATGACTTTAATGGAAAATATGAGAATTTTACAGAGTATACAACCGTATATGGTAAACGATATACTAACCAGTTCTTATTATTTCCTTTGCCTCAACGTGAGATGAATGCGAATACCGCATTAGTTTAGAATGAAGGTTATTAATTAAAATATTGTATTATGAGTAGATTATTTGTGTATTTAGTTGTTGCGATTTTTTGCATTACAAAAACTTTGGCTCAGTCTGAATCTTTTTATTTTATTCAATTATCAGACCCTCAGTTTGGAATGTTAGAAAAAAATAAGAGTTTCTCTCAAGAGACAATGATTATGGAAAAGGTTATTGCTGCGATCAATAATTTAAATCCTGCATTTGTGGTTATCACTGGCGATATGGTAAATGATGGTAAGGATCAAAAGCAAATTGATGAATTTAAGCGGGTTTGTAAATTGATAAAAAAAAGTATTCCTGTTTATGTGTTACCAGGAAACCATGATTTAAGTCAACAGTGTACAGACGAGTCTATTAGTAATTATATGGATGAATATGGTTATGATTGTTTTTCTTTTCAAGTGAATAATAGTTGTTTTATAGGATTGAATACACCTGTTATTTTTGCAAATCGAGAAGAAAAGGAAAAATCTCAACTGATTTGGTTGGAAAAGATTCTAGAGAATTCTCAGAAATGTAATCACCGTATTCTTTTCGGACATTATCCTTTCTTTGTGAAAGAATCCAATGAGGCAAACCGATATGAGAATATTCCCTTAGAAAAACGAAAAACATATTTAGATCTTATGAGTAAATATCGAGTAAGTAATATGTTTGCGGGACATTTACATTATAATGCAATGAGTTCTTATGAGGATTTCAATATAACAATAACGAATTCTATTTGTACTCCTTTGGGTAAAGATCGAATCGGCATTCGAATTATTAAGGTATATCCGGATAAGGTGGTTCATGACTATTATGATTTAGAGCAAATACCTTCTGATGTTGTTTTGTAATGGATAGTCTATAAAAAGAGGATGTATGAAGCATCCTCTTTTAGTATGAAGTCTGTCTTTGTGATCTCTATACATATTGATAGATAGTTCCTCTAAGTTAATTTGCACCTTATTGTCTTATAGCGCATTTTCCTCCTCACAAAATAAATTCTTAGGTAAAGTATCCAACAGTCATAGTTTTTGCTATTTTTGCCATATCTGATTACTTAAAAGGAGAAGGAAATAATATGATAGCAGATGAGAAAATTTTGTTGCGCCAACTAAAAGAAGGTTCACATCAAGCTTTCCAACGTCTGTATGAATCTTATTTCGATTTGTTTTATGGTTTTATTTTTCGTCTCACCCGGTCTCATGGACTTACAACGGAGGTTGTACAAATCGCATTTTCAAAAGTTTGGAATAGTCATACTCGAATTGTACCCGAAGAATCCTTTAAAGCATGGTTATTCAAGATTGGAAAAAATGAAGTGATCAATGCCATGAAAAAACAGTGGAATGATCCGCTATTTGTTGATTTCTTGTCTTATTGTGAGACTGAGTCTATGAGTGTAGAGCCAGATGACTCCTATGATTTCAATCAATTCAAGGCCGACTTGGCAATGGCAAAGCGAAAACTCACCTTTAGACAACGCCTCGTTTTTGAGCTTTATAACGAACAGGGGTTATCTGCTAAAGAAATAGCGGAACAATTACAGATTAATGAACAATCTGTTTACAACCATCTATCTAAAGCACTCGCTATCCTTCGGGATGAATTGCGGGTTTATGGATCTATGTTGCTGTATCTTCTTTTGTTAAGAATGTAATATTCGCACTTACCTCGATTTATTCCTATTTTACGATAGGCTACGGTTCTGTAAGCTTAGAACTAAGTTCTTATTAATTTGACGATGTGTTGTAGAACATGTCTTTTATTAGAGTAGTAATTTATAATCTCATTGTATTACCTTATAGAAAATAAGAAATCATGCTATGCTGAATGAATTACTACATAAATATTTATATAAACAGCCTTCTAAAGATGATGCCCGATCGATCAAGCGATGGATTGACACTGCTTCTGAGCCGGAAATAGAACGGGTCCTTCTTCAAGAATGGGAAAAACATACGGTATCTGAACCCCGTAATTGGCAAGCCTATTATGCCGTAACCGGGCAATTGAGATCAATTTTCAATAGCCATCGAATAAAGAAAACATATCAGCATTCTTTAATCAATCATGTTATCAAAATTGCGGCAATCTTGCTTATTCCATTATTATTAGCGACAGGGATTTATTATGTGACAAAGCAATATCAGTATAAAATCTATGCTTCTACACAATATCGGATGGAGACAGGAAAGGGTGAACGGGCCACTTTAGTTTTACCCGATGGCACAAAAGTCTCTTTAAATAGTGAGAGTTCTTTTACCTATCCGGCCTCTTTCGGAAAGACTGATAGAAATGTGCATTTGGAAGGTGAAGCCTACTTTGAGGTCGCACACGATGAAGAGTTACCATTTATTGTCCAAGCCAAGCAAACGTATGTGAAAGTATTAGGTACAACTTTTAATATACATACTTTTCCTGATGATGATTGGATAGAGACTGCTCTTGTAAATGGTAAAGTTGAATTTTATGAGATAGACAATCCGGATAACCGGATAACATTATTCCCGGATCAAACAGCTCGATTTAATACGATTACCCATCAATTTGAGCGAAATACGATAGAGCAACGGTTGGCAACAGCTTGGAAGCGGGGTGAAATTATATTCCGGTCGGCATCATGGCCTGAGATTATTGAGCGAATATCACATTATTATGGAATTGAAATCGACCAAGAGACCACAAAGGTTCCCGAAGAACGATTCACTGGAAGTTTCTTGCATGAGGATGTAAATAACGTATTACGGAACTTACAGGTACATTACCATTTCACCTATACAAAAACAGGAAATCAGATTAAAATAAAATTCAAAAAGTGAATAGAGAGTAGTTAACCTTTGTATAATCAAAAAATCACGCCTATGGACAACACTAGTTAAAAGAGAAAAAACAGCTGAAGAATGTGCGAGATTCTCCAGCTGAATATAGGGTATTACCCTATTGAGTAAATTATCCGCTGCCTAGGCAGCAAAAAATTAACCTTTTTATTTCTTTCAAATGAATCCAGTAAATCAAAGATTGCGTAAAGATAAGCAATTGTGCAGAAAGTTCTTCTGTGTAATTGCGATTTTAATAATTTTTCCATATGTGTCTTTTGCACAAGGTGAAATTAGTTTATCTGTGGAGAATGTCGACCTAAAAACATTATTGGTCGAGATTGAGAAAAAATCCGATATACGCTTTACTTATTTAAATCAACTATCGGATACAAACAAAGATATATCTCTAGCTGTCACGAATAAGACTGTAGAAGAGATTTTAAACCTAGTCTTGTCCAAGAAAGGTATGGAATTCACCCGAACCGGCAATACGATCGCTATTCAAATGAGGAGTCCACAAAACCGGCAAACAGCTCCAACTAAAAAAGTAACAGGAATTGTTACGGATTCTAATGGGGAGCCAATTATTGGAGCGAATGTTTCTGTAAAAGGAACAACTACGGGCACTATCACGGATATAGATGGTCATTTCTCTTTAGAGGCAATCCAAGGACAGACAATTTTAGTATCTTTCATTGGCTATTCTTCTAAAGAAATAGATATAACTGATAAATCTTCCTATCAAATATCTATGTCTGATGATACTCAGAATCTAGACGAGGTTGTCGTAATCGGTTATGGAACCGTACGAAAAAAGGATTTGACGGGGGCGGTAGGTAGTGTGAAAAGTGAGGATATGATGCAACGTCCTTCAACATCTATTTCACAAAGTATTTCCGGGCGTATAGCTGGTGTTAATATATCTTCTAACTCAGGACGTCCCGGAGGTAATCAAACGATTCGTATCCGTGGATATTCTTCTATTAATGCGACTAATGAACCTTTGTATATTATAGACGGTGTTCCCGGTGATATTAATATATTGAATCCAAATGATATTGAAAGTGTAGAAGTGTTGAAAGATGCCTCTTCTACCGCAATATACGGAACCAGAGGATCTAATGGAGTTATCGTCGTGACAACAAAAAGAGGTAAGAATGAGATTACTGTCAACTACAATACTTATCTCAGTCTTAATACGGTAGCGAAAAAGCTGGATGTGCTGAATGCCGAACAGTTTTTAGCTGTTGAAGATATGATATATGCGAATGCTAAAAAGTTTGATCCGAATGGTTTCGCTTCAGGAAAATATATTGATCCATCTGTAAAAAGACAAGATTATTTAGTTGGTAATACGAAAGGAAAGCGTGAGTTATTTAAAATGGAAGGAGGAAAACTTGTCCCTTTGTATGATATAGACTGGCAAGACATGTTGGAACGGAACTCTTTTAGTCAGATTCATAATTTATCTTTTACGGGTTCAACAGGTAAAACTAATTATGGAGTGTTTCTAGGTTACACAAATGATCAAGGTATCGTCAAGGAGAGTAAATTAGAGCGTTTCTCAGGACGTGTTACCGTAGACCAAACCGTATCGAATTGGTTAAAGCTTGGTACAACCCTTAGTTATTCAGAGGTGAAAGAAAGACGCATTGATACAAGAGTAGGCTACAACAATGTTCCTCGCATGATGATTGAAATGATCCCTATCGTTCCTTATAAATATGATGATGGTACTTATGGTCGTAGAGAGGATTATGGGGGCATGGAATCTGCTGATAATCCATTAGCACAGATTAATGAGAATATTACTCCCTATAACTCAAATATATTTATGGGAAATGCCTATGCTAAAATTACTTTTATGAAGGGGTTAGATTTTACGTCAACTATTGGCGTAAATCGGACGATTAATATGAATCCATATTATAATAGTACGCAGTCTGATATTGTAAATGGTGTAGGGGGAAATCAAGCATCCATAACAAACAATCGTTCTTTACAAATTTTATGGTCGAATATTTTGAACTATAATACGATATTCAATAAAATGCATTCTTTGAATGTTATGTTGGGACAAGAAGCCCAAAGTTATGAATATTTTCAGAATGTTGCTACAATTGATGGAATATCGGATGATTACTATCAATGGTATAATATGGGAGCGGGCTCAACATTAAAGGCGCCATCTTCTAATTATACCGGAGATAAGATGTTATCTTATTTCGCTCGTATTAATTATTCATTTAAGGATCGTTATTTGGTTACTGTGACAGGACGTTTTGATGGCTCCTCTAAATTTGGAGAGGATAATAGATTTGCTTTCTTTCCTTCTGCCGCATTAGGGTGGAGGGCCTCTGAAGAAGATTTCTTGAAAGGCAATAAAGTTATCTCAAATTTAAAACCAAGAGTGAGCTATGGCTTCACTGGAAATTCGGGAATTCCTACTTATGGCTCTATGGCGAATCTATCGACTAACGGTATGGCTTATCCTTTTGGAGGAACTAGGGAAAATGGTATTGGAGTGGGCTCTTTGGCGAATCCGTTGCTTCGTTGGGAAAAAACTGGGCAATTTAATGTCGGTCTTGACCTCGGATTTTTAAATGAGCGTATATCGTTATCTGCTGATTATTATATTAAGCATACTACCGATATGTTACTAAATGCTCCTGTTCCAACGACAAGTGGTTTTCGCTCTATTTCTACAAATATTGGTAATATGCGAAACTCTGGCTTTGAATTCACTCTTAATACACAAAATATACAGACTAAGAATTTCTCATGGTCCAGTATGCTAAATTTTTCTTCTTTGAAAAATAAGATTACGGCTTTGAGCCAAGGGGATGCTGATATCATAATGGCTCCTAATAATTTAACGATTTTGAGAGTCGGAGAGTCTGTTGGATCATTTTTTGGATATATACGCGATGGGGTTTGGGGTGAGAATGAAACTGAGCAAGCTGCGATATATGGAAAATTACCGGGTGATGCGAAGTTAAGAGATGTAAATAACGATAAACAAATCAATGAATCTGATCGTGTTATACTAGGTAAAGGAATTCCCGATTTCTATGGAACTTTCACTAATACATTTAAATATAAAGATTTTGATCTTGTGATAGAATTACAATATAGCTGTGGAAGTAAGATTTATTGGGATGGATTAGGTACTTGTGCTATGCGCCAAGGTATTGCTAATAGTTTATCTATGGTTCTAGATACTTGGACTCCCGAGAATCAAGGTGCTACATTGGAGCAAATCAGGCCAAGTAATGCTTATTACAATAGCTTGAAAGATGACGCGCGCCTATATAATGGTTCATTTATTAGAGGTAAAAATATCTCATTAGGATATAATTTACCTTCTGATATTTGTAAAAAATTACATTTAAAGGCGTTACGTGTCACCTTGTCTGCTCAAAATATATTTGTAATCAGCCAATATCCTGGATTTGATCCGGAGACAACGGTTTATAATACAACTACTCAGAACGAGGCCTTTGCTCAAAATATAGAGACTTTCGGTTACCCGAAACCTCGGACATTCTCATTTGGTGCTAATATCACTTTCTAACTTTCTCAAAAAAATACAGATTATGAACAAGATAAAATCAATATTATCAAAATGCTTTTTATTGGGTATATTCTTTTTGGGAACAATAGCTTGTAGCGATTATTTGAATGAAGATAATCGATCTGCGATTACCCAAGAAAACTATTTCCAAAATGCGAATCAAGCGCAAACAGCGGTAAATGGTGTTTATTCAGGATTAAACGTACTCCTTACTCGGGTAAATTACGGGGAATCTCCATTTATTTCTATAGAGTTACCTGTTGGTCATGCGAAAACACTTGGGCAAAATGCGAATAATAATAACATGATTCAACAGAGAAGCGCTTCCATTGAGGGCGTGTTTTTCACGGTTTGGTCAGGATTTTACAAAGCAATTGCTAATGCGAATATGTGTATCACGAATTTACCAACAGTGGATATGGATTCGGCGGAAAAAAGTAAATTGCTAGGTGAGGTTTTGTTTCTACGTGCGTTTTACTATTATTACTTAGTGAGGCTATATGGGGATATCCCTTGTATTACCGAAGTGATAAGTACGAATAGCCCAGATTTCTATCCAAAACGTTCATCTGTAGCTGATATCTATGACAAAATAATTGTTCCGGATCTGTTGGAAGCTGAAAAAACCTCTCTTCCGGATTATGATGCTTCTGGTCGTGTCTGTAAAGGCATGGTGAAATCATTATTAGCCAGCGTATATTTAACTACTGCGGGGCATCCTTTAAATAGGTCGGCTAATTATGAGTTGGCTAGAGATAAAGCTTTTGAGGTAATTAGTGGGGTACCCAACCAATATCCTTATACTTTGTTTGATAATTATGCTTATTTGCATGATAGGGAGCATAAGATACAGCAAGAGCTGATTTTACAGGTTCAGGTGGAAATCGGAACGAATGATCAAGGCACTAGTGGTATCGCTCAACTTATTATTCCTGAGAAATGCGGTATTTCTAAATTCCCGGATGAGTATGGAGCGTTAACTGTACGCGACGAATTTGTACAATCTTATGAAAAAGGAGATCGGCGTGCGAATTTGACATTAGGTGAAACAAATACATTCTTTTTTAATACATATGAAAAAGATGGAACTCCTATTTCTTTCAGCCCGATAGGTTTATATAAATATTGGTTGGAAGAGGCTGCCGGTAATAATGGTGATCAAAAAAGTGATGAGAATTATACCTTATTACGCTATCCGGAAATTTTATTAATCTATGCGGAAGCTTCTAATGAAGTTTCCGGTCCCTCTCAAGCTGCAGTAGAGCAGATTAAGAAAATTAGGGATCGAGCAGGTTTATCTACTCCAGATGCAGGCACATTTACTAAAGATTCTTTTAGAGAATTTATCTGGAAAGAGCGATATCATGAGCTTGCTTTTGAAAATAAAGCTTATTTTGATATTTTACGGACATGGAAGGCCTATGATCTAAAAAATAATCGTTTTGTAGATGCGTTTACGTTCCAAAATGAAAGTGGGGTGACATTCAAAAAACAATATTTGAATTGGCCTATACCTTCTATTGAGATTAATACAAATCCAAATTTAAATCCTCAGAATGAGGGATGGAGTTAAATAATTTATAATAGGCAAGCTTTCGCTGCTTTGAGATGAAAGCTTGCCTTTCCATTAATATAATATCATTAACACATGAGAACTACTTTCGCAATTTTTATAGTATCATTTATCGCTTTGGCATCATCTTGTGTATATAGTCCCCCGAAAGAGCCTGTAGACTATGTGAATCCTAATATTGGTACTATTGGGCATTTACTTGTCGCTACGGCTTCTATGGTACAACTTCCTCATGGAATGGTACAAATCGGACAAAATCCTTATCCCCCGCTAGCTGATAGGTATCTCGCAGACCGTATATCCGGATTTTCAGTCCGGGCATTACCTAAATATACGACTAAGCCATTTTCTTGGATTATGGCCACAACTGGAGCTCCACGAATTAATCCGAATGATTATGCATCAGGTTTTGATCATGATTTTGAGAAAGTGACTCCTTATTACTCATGGATATTACTTGAAGATTATGATATTGAAGCGGCAATGACTGTTACACAACATTCTTCTTTCTATAAATTCAAATATCCAAAGTCTTCAGAATCTAACATTTTGATGAATAATAATCAATGTGTCCGAGTTGTGGGAAATAATTGCATTGAATCGGTAGAGGCTGTTGATAGTACTCAAACTGCTTATTATTATGCGATTTTTAGTAAGCCCTTTAGGTCTTATGTCACATGGAAAGACTCCTTGATAAGCCAAGATGTAAAACAAGAAGGATTGGATATTGGAGCTTTGGTTACTTTTGACACCTCACAAGATGAGGAAATCATGGTAAAAATAGGGGTCTCTTTTATTGATATGGAACAAGCTAAGCGGAATCTTGAAATGGAGATTCCTGCATGGGATTTTGATAAGGTAAAAAATGATGGTCGAGAAATTTGGAATAATGCATTGGGAAAAATAAAAATCGAAGGAGGGACAGATAAACAAAAGACTATTTTTTATAGTGCGCTTTATCGTGTAATGCTGGGCAGCCAAACTCTTGATCGAAGTGAATATGGACGATATTACAGCCGATTGGATAAACAAGTTCACGATACCGAAGGACATGCATTCTATCAAGTTGGTTCTAATTGGGGATCTCATCATTCTTTATTTCCATTGGTATTATTGCTTGAGCCTGAGATCCAGAATGATATCATGCGCTCCTATATTCGTATGCAGGATGAGGGAGATTGGCTGGTCAATAGTGGTGGATATCGAAATATGATCGGACGTCATGAGGTAGCTACAATTACAGATACTTATATGAAAGGCTTTAGGGATTTTGATATCGAAAAAGCTTATGAGGCGATGAAACGTAATTCGAAGGAGGCCACGATGCTTTCACGGCATATTGGTAAAGATTGGAGATTGAACGAATTGGATAAGGTCTATTTAGAAAAGGGATTTTATCCGGCTAAACCTAGTGATCAGCCGGAGTGGGTCAAAGAGGTTGGTTTTGGACGCCAATCTGTAGCCTTGACATTAGAGAATTGTTATGATGATTGGTGCATGTCTATTCTGGCAAAAGAGCTTGGAAAAGAAGATGATTATCAATATTACTTGAATAGAGCCTATAATTATCGGAATGTTTTTGATACGAAATCTGGATTTATGCGACCTAAGACGGCAGATGGGAAATGGATTGAGCCATTTGACCCTATTTGGTCTGGAGGACAGGGTGGACGAGATTTTTATACGGAAAATAATGGATGGAATTATACATGGTATGTTTTACATGATCCTCAAGGCTTAATAAACTTAATGGGAGGACAGGAGCCTTTTGTAGCCAAACTCCAGCAGATGTTTGAGACGAATGTTCCACTATATAAGAAATACGATTTTCTTAAACAATATCCAGATATGACAGGATGGATTGGAATGTATTCTCATGGGAACGAAATAACTTGGCATATTCCCTATCTATATAATTATGCGGGAAAACCTTGGATGGCCCAACGCCGGATTAGGCAGATTTTGGACCTTTGGTATGGGGATGGCCCATTGGGTTTTTGTGGAGATGAGGATTATGGGGAAATGTCTTCTTGGTATATCCTTAGTGCTATGGGATTTTACACTGTTGCCCCCGGAAGACCTGTTTACGATATTGGAAGTCCTCTTTTTGAGAAATCTACGATTGATATAGGGGATGGGAAAAAATTCACAATCGAATGTAGGAATATTTCAACGCAGAATAAATATATTCAGTCTGCTTCTATGAATGGCAAGGAGCTCAATAGAGCTTGGTTTACCCATGAGGAACTAATGCAAGGAGGTACTTTATTATTGAATATGGGGCCACGTCCCAATAAAAAATGGGCAACGGATATAGAAAATTTACCTGTATCTTTAACACCGATTTCATCAAAGTAAAATAATCAATTTTATGAATAAGAAAAGATTTATCTCGTACTTATTTTTGTTATGTTTTCCCATTACTTTATTAGGGCAAAAAGGCTTAAATGACACTACGTATATTCTTACCTATGATCATGGAGGATTAATATTGTGGGGTGGGGAACATTTTATTGAGCGTTTGAAAAACGCTACGGAGTGGTTGGATAAATATCCTTCTTTCAAGATCGGGCTGGATAATGAGGCTCAGATTTATGATCATTTTGCCGAGGATGAGCCGCATTTGCTAAAAGAGATGAAAGATATCCTTTCTGCGTATGATGGAAGAATCGGTATCGGTTCCTGTACGTACGGGCAGCCTTTGTCCCAATTTATTAGTGACGAGTCAAACATACGGCAAATCGCTTATGCGCTTGATACCGAACGAAAAATATTCAATTATCGTCCTCCGGTGTATTTGATGAGCGAACATGCCATGCATAGTCAGATTCCTCAGATCATAAACGGATTTGGTTTTGACGGAGCGATTATGAGAACTCATTTCATGATGTATGGCTATAATCCTACATTCAACTATCCCATTGGATTATGGGAGGGGATTGATGGTAGCAGGATCTCAACCATTCCGACTTATGAAGGGGAAGGTGCCGCTTTTGGGAAAACAACGGTAGATACGTGGATACTTACCCGATATCCGAGTAAGGATGCTCCTCAGTCTCTTGATGATTATAGGAAACAATTCAAACATATAAATCCTTTGTTGGCCTCTAGAGCGGACGATTCCGGGTTACGTAGAGAGGCGCTTGTTGCTGAGTATGACAAAAAACCGAAATTTCAATTCATATTGTTGGATGAGTTATTAAGAAAATATCCTCAAGCGACAGATATTATGAGGACTCGTCCCAATGACTTTACGGTTCGTATGCCATGGGGGTATTGCGGAAATGAGATATGGAATGAGTCTAGGAAAGCGGAAGTGGAGGTCTTGATCGCTGAGCGGTTGGCTGCCTTTAGTAAGATGTATGGTGGAGAAGCGTTTGAGAATGATTTGGACAAAGCTTGGAAAGATTTGTTATTAGCTCAACATCATGACATACAGATTGTGGGGCTAATACCTGAAGCGAGAAAACTTCTGCCTCGATCTTATGAGACATCTAATCAGGTTATCGAAAAATCTATGAATTTCTTTGCCAATCAGATGAAAGGAGAAGGACTTAAACAAGTTACAGTCTTTAATCCTCTTTCATGGGAGCATTCTCCTTGGGTTATGGCTTACATTTCTCTTCATAAAGGTGAGGCTAAGAATTTTATCGTGAGAAGTGGAAATAAAAGTTATCCTGCTTATGTTGTAAATTCAAATGAATATTCTGATGGTAGTTTGTTGGATGCTTTTGTTATATTTAAGCCTGATTTGAAACCTCTTAGTTTAACCTCTTTTTCAATTATGGCGGCTGAACCGGAGATGAATAATCCAGTCGATAACATACAGTATGATGAGGAGAATTTAATAATCAGAACCCCATTTTATAATCTTAAATTAAATGAGAAAGGTGGGTTTGACTATCTTAAATCCTCAAAGGGACAAGTGATTTTCAATAATAACCAAGCAAAATGCGCTTTTTTTGAAGGGACTATCGATGGAAGTGTCCAAGTTTCGGAGGGAAGATGGAGTATTTACAAATCGAAAGGATATATGCCATGGATAAAGTTAGTGGAGCATGGGTATATAGATGATATTCCATATACTTATGAAGTTATGCTTTATGAAGATAAACCTATTATTGATTGTAAGGTCTCGTTTGATTTCAATGGCCAGATGATCGGTCATCCGACAGAAGATAAGCGGGATTGGCATTCTGGATTTATTCATGAAGAAAAACTTCGGTTTAAACTTTTTCATCAACTAGAGAAGACTTCGGTAGGCGTAAGAGATCTTCCTTTTGCGATATCAGAAACTTCTGATAAGTATATCGAAGGAAACTATTGGACGGCTTTGACGGACGGAGATAATGGGATAGCGATTTTTAATAAAGGTAATATGGGGAGTATAAAAGAGGATGAGCAATGCTTGTCTATTCCACTGGCTTTTTCTCATTATTATGTGTGGGGAATACGGCCTCTTTATGGTAAATACAGTTATGAGTTCGCTTTATATCCTTTTCAAGGAGACTGGAAACAAGCTGATCTTACAAAACGATCATTGGAATATGCGTTTCAAACACCAAGTGTACAGACTATAAAAACGTCTAACACGATGGATTGTGAGCTGCAACCTTTAAATGCTTCTTTAGAGAATGATGTTATTTTAACAGCATTATATCCCAATAAAGGTGGAATTTGGGCCCGTTATTTTAAATATGGAGAATTGACAAAGTCTTCATCTGTTAAATTTAATACTCAAAATACGGTTTTGAATGAAATTGATCTTGATGGAAATATATTGCAATCAGGAGTGAAAGACTTACATTTATCTCCTTGGCAGATTAAGACGGTCAAGATGAATATGAAATAAACTGTTATTAGATAATTAAATAAGGATAAGATATATGTCGGAATCATAGGGGTACTTCCAGCAGGTAGTACCCTGTTTCATATTTATACAATGCGACATGTGATTCTTTTCAGATACTAGCTTGAATAGTTTACGATAGTTTTGCTTCATCAATTTTAATTTTCATCTTTGTAGGGAGAAAGATGCTAGAGAATCGTTATTATTAATTACAATCTCATGAAGAAACTATTATTTCAGACAACCTTGTTTCTATTATTATGTAGTTGCATAAGTAAAATAGAAAAAACACCAGTAGATTATGTGAATAACCGGATTGGGAATATCAGTCATTTACTTGTGCCTACCTATCCCACTACCCACCTGCCTAACAGCATGTTGCGAATGATTCCGACTCATAATGAGTTTACGACGGATCGTATGGAGGGACTAGCCCTAAATAGTCCTTCCCATAGGCAAGGCCATTCATTGTTGCTGTTGCCTTATAGGGGGGACGTTAAGGATTTCGATGGGAATTTAAAATATCGATATGATCATGAGAAATCTACGCCTTATAATTATTCGGTGTATTTGGATGATTTCTCCGTAGGGGTGGATTTTGCGCCTGCTGCTAAATCGGCGATCTATCGTTTTCGGTTTGAGGATTCGGATCGACGGTTGATTTTGTTGAAAGCCAATGGAAAAGGAGAGATCGATATAAAGGATGGAGCTTTGTGTGGATATGATAATTTCGCCGGGATAAAACATTATTTTTATTTGGAGTTTGATGCCCAGCCCATTCAAGTTGATAGCCTCTCTCATTCTTTGGTATTTGCTGAATTTCCGGAATCGAAGGATGTGGTAAATGTTCGTTATGGAATTTCTTATATTGGAGTAGAGCAGGCCAAGCGGAATTTATATAATGAAATCAATGATTTCAATCTGGAGAAATTGGCCTCGCAAGCTCGTGATAAATGGAACGACGTGTTAGGCAAAATAAAGATTGAAGGAGGCACGGAGGATCAAAAGACCACATTTTATACCGCCTTGTATCGGGCGCACGAAAGAATGATCAATATTTCTGAAGATGGTAAATATTTTAGTGCGTATGACGGAAAGGTACATGAAGATAATGGGGTGGATTTTTGGGTGGATGATTGGGTATGGGATACCTATCTGGCCCTTCACCCGTTGCAAGTGTTATTGAATCCGGAGGCTCAAGAACAAAAACTGGCGTCTTATATCCGGATGTATGAGCAATCCGGGTGGATACCTACTTTCCCTTGTGTATTTGGGGATGCGCATTGCATGAACGGTAACCATGCGGCAGGTGTCTTTGCGGATGCCTTGAATAAAGGCTTGCGGTTTGACGTAGAAAAGGCTTTCGAGGGTATGAAGCATACGGTGATGACTGAGTCCATGATCCCTTGGTACCGGGGACCTAAAACGGCCTTGGATGATTTTTATCATGAGAATGGCTGGTTCCCCGCTTTGCATCCGGGAGAAAAAGAAGAGTTTACGGAGGTAGGACCATTTGAACAGCGACAAGCGGCAGCCGTAACTACAGCCGCATCCTATGACGATTGGTGTATCGCCCAATTAGCTAAACATTTGGGAAAAGATGAGGATTATCGATTCTTTCAGGATCGTTCTTATAATTACCGGAATGTCTTTAATAAAGAGACTCATTTCTTCCATCCGAAGGATAAAGATGGGAAGTTTATAGAACCGTTCGACTATATTTTTTCCGGAGGTATCGGGGCTAGGGCTTATTTTGATGAGAATAATGCTTGGACCTATAATTGGGATGTACGCCATCATATTCAGGATTTAATAGATCTTTTTGGAGGCAACACTCCTTTTATTGAGAGATTGGATCAGTTATTTGTTGAGGATATGAAAATGTCAAAATGGCAATATTACGCTCTTCATCCGGACGCTACGGGCAATGTCGGGCAATTCGTGATGGGAAATGAGCCTAGTTTCCATATTCCTTATCTGTATAACTACGCCGGTCAGCCGTGGAAGACGCAAAAACGGATTCGTATGCTTATGGAAAGTTGGTTCAGGAATGATCTGATGGGTGTTTGTGGTGATGAGGATGGTGGTGGAATGTCGGCTTTCTATGTATTCTCCGCTTTAGGTTTCTATCCGGTTTCTCCGGGAGTGCCTGTTTATACGATAGGTAGTCCTTTATTTGATAAATCGGAGATTCAGTTGGCGAACGGGAAAGTGTTTACCATGATCGCTCATGGGGTTTCGTGGGAAAATAAATACATTCAATCCGCTAAGTTGAATGGCGCCGAGTATAATAAGACGTGGTTTACTCATGAGGATGTCATGAAGGGAGGAACATTAGAATTGTTTATGGGAGACCGCCCTAATAAGAAGTGGGGAGTGGGAGAAGGTGCGAATCCTCCTTCTGGTGAGTTTGTCGATTGATTTGGCTTGACGGCATGATTCTACGGTCAAAGATTCGTGAAATCATTTTGTAGATGTTATCTTTGCGTAAGTAAGTTACGAACAAGTGATTTATTCGTAAGTGACAAATAAACAGGAGGAGATATATTATGGCAACGAAGCAAATTCCATATGGCCTGACGGATTTCGAGCGAATCCGTACCGCCAATTATTATTATGTTGATAAGACTCGCTATATTGCGGAGGTGGAGCGGAACGCAAGTTTCTTTTTCCTTATCCGCCCGCGCCGTTTCGGGAAGTCGCTATTCTTGAATGTCCTCAGATGGTATTATGACGTGAACCGTAAGGATTCTTTTGAGGAACTCTTCGGCGACTTATATATCGGCTCCCATCCGACCCCGGAGCAGGGACAATATCTTGTACTGGATTTCAATTTCGCAGGCGTGAACCCAGATCCTGACGAGTTGATCCGCTCTTTTAATGATCACTGTGCCGCTCGTTTCCGGGAGTTTGCCTACTACTACGAACGTTTCTTCAATCCGGGCTTCCGGGAGAAAATGGAGAGTCTGCCAAATGCTGACGAGAAGTTGACCTACACGATCAGTGAGGCTAAACGCTTGAATCTCTCTATCTATCTCTTCATTGACGAGTATGATAACTTCACCAACGCTATCTTCGCCAATATGGGTGAGAAGCATTACAAGGCATTGACACACGGTACGGGCTTCTTCCGTTATTTCTTCAACAAACTGAAAGAAGGGGCTACGGGCGATGGCCCTATCAAGCGCATGTTTATCACTGGGGTATCTCCAGTGACGATGGACGACGTGACCAGCGGTTTCAATATCGGAGCCAACATGACGACAGATTACCGCTTTAATGGAATCATAGGTTTTAGCGAGGGAGAGGTACGGGAGATGCTGGCCTATTACAAGAGCGAGACAGGTTTCGAGGATAGTGTGGACGATCTGATCAACTTGATGAAGCCGTGGTACGATAACTACCGTTTCTCTACAAAGAGTCTGGACGAGCCTATGTACAACTCGGATATGGTACTGTATTTCATCAGCAATTACCTGCCCTTGAGATCGGCCCCGGATAAGATGATCGACAACAACATCCGCACGGACTACAACAAGCTCCGCCATTTGATCCGTCTCGACAAGCGGTTCGGCACGAACGCTTCGATCATCCAGGAGATCGTGAACAACGGCGAGACCACCGCAGTAATCAAGGATGCTTTTCCTGCCGAGGATATCGCCAAGCCGGACAACTTCAAGAGCCTGCTTTACTATTTCGGGTTGCTCTCCATCAAGGGTACCAAGCGTGGAGATACCCTTCTGGGCGTTCCCAACCTGACGGTACGTGAGCAATTATATACCTATCTGATCGAGGCTTACCGGGAAGCTGATGTCTTCTCAATAGAGTTATACAAGCTTCATGATCTGGTAAAGGACATGGCTTACGACGGAGACTGGAAGCCTGTGTTCGAGTATTTTTCCTCCGAGCTGGAGCGGCAGAGCGCTATCCGCGAGTTCATAGAGGGGGAGGCGCACGTGAAAGGTTTCCTACTGGCTTATCTAGGCTTGACCCGTACCTATATAATTTATCCGGAGTATGAGGCCAACAAGGGGTACGCCGATTTCTACATGATGCCCGACTTGATCCACCAGCCCGAGATAGGCTTTAGCTATATCGTGGAGGTGAAATACGCCCGTCGGGACGCTTCCGAAACGGAAATTGAGGCGTTGAGAGCCGAGGCCGCCATCCAGTTACGCCGTTACGCCGCTGACCCGAAGGTTCACGCTACCAAGGGGGATACGGAGCTTCGCCTTGTCACCTTGGTCTTTAAGGGTTGGAAGCTTGCTGTTTGCGAGATGGACTTGGCTTGATCTTGTTTTTATGCTATTTTTGATGGTAGATAATAATACGTTTAATCATCAAAAAAGGAGATATGAGCAAAAGAAAGAATAACCGCTTGGGCAAGGCGGGCATCACATTTTATACCTATGCCACCGAACGCATCCGGGAGAAACGTTTAGCGGGGAAACATAACACCGCCGATTTATATAGGACGACCCGTAATTGGATCTGCGCCTTTCTGGGTAGGAGAAACCTTCTTTTCCCGGAGATAACGCCGGGCTTAATAAGCCGTTTTGTCACTTATCTGCAATCCGCCGGCTTGCGAGTGAATACCGTGAATACATACCTCAGCAACTTTCGCTCGATTTATAACCAAGCTTGCCGGGATGGTCTGTTGCCGGCTTGCGTCGTATCGCCTTTCGCGTACTTGAACTTGAAGCGGGAAAGAGCCGGATCTAGGGCGTTGGGAAACGAGTCGCTCCGGGAGATCGTGACCTTGAAGTCTGAGGAGCCGGATTTGGCGTGCGTGATCGACTATTGTACGTTCGCCTATTTATCTTGCGGCATGCCTTTCGCTGATATGGCTCGCTTGACTACGGCGAACCTGTATGGCGAGGAAATCGTATATCGGCGTAAGAAGACGGGGACCTTAATCCGTGTCGGGATAACAGCGGGGATGCGGCGGTTGATTAATAAGTATGCGGACGCTTCTTCCCCGTACCTTTTCCCTATTTTATCTCCGGGTAGAGAGGTAGGGCATGAGGAATACAAGGCGATACTGCGTTCGTATAATAACTCGTTGAAGAAGATCGGTCGTGCGCTATCTCGCCCCATTCACTTGACCTCGTATGTTTTCCGCCATACATGGGCAACGAACGCCTTGCGGAAACAAGTCCCTTTATCGATCATTAGCCAAGCGTTGGGGCATACCTCGGAAAAAACAACACGTTTTTATCTGGCCTCTTTGGAACAGTCGGAATTGAATCGTGCGAACGCTAGGGTGACGGAAGAGGTGGATTTGCTTTTGGCGGCTGGGTGATGCCCTTATTCGCGAAATAAGGGGAATAGCCTACTCAGCATAAAAATTACCTATAATAGGCTATTTTCAACAGAAGGCTTGGCAAATGTAAAAAAATATTATTGATAAACAATCACTTTTATCTATTTATTAAGAAATAGGAATTGAAGGGGATACAGGCATCGTATCCTCTAACTAATCCAAATTTATGCTTATTGCGCATATATCGTGGATATGCGGTTAAAAATAGTGGTTATGCGTTTTTTTAGTTTATGTTGGACGTGCGATATCTCCTCCCCTTATTTCGCGAATAAGGGTGATAAACATTATTAAAAGGTAACGCTCCACTACCACGGGGCATTAAAGACAAAAAACATCATGGTAGAAGAAAAGACCATCTTGACCGTAGATCTGTACGACAACGTGTTAACCGAGAAAACCGGCGATTTCACCGGAAAGATCCGCATTACCGGAACCACGCGAACGTCAGACATCTCGAACCGCATCGTGAAGAAACGCACCGAGTACCGCCCGGAGACGATCACCAACATCCTCGACCTCTCCTACGACGAGATGATCGAGGCCCTCGCCCAAGGCCGTTGCGTGGTGAATAAGTTCGGGCAATGGCTGCTCACTATCAACGGCTCGTTCGACGGAAAGAAATCAGACTTCCGCTCTACGGAGAATAAGATCACCGTAATGTTCACCCCCAGCGCCACCCTCCTGAAGGCGCTAGAAAACATCTACGTGAACGCCGACGTAGCTACCGTGGGCCCGATGATCGAGAGCCTCACGGATTCCACCACGAACGAGAAGAACCTCCATATCACTCCGAACGCCCCGGCTATCATCTTCGGCAGCACGCTGCTTATCAAGGGTGATGCCCCCTCTGTAGGCGTCTACTTCACCAAGGACGAGGAGGGCGCCACGCCAACGAAAGTCTCCCTTATCGTACGTAACACTACGAGTGAGATCATCATCCAGATCCCACAACTGGCCGAGGGGCAGTACTGGCTGAGCGTCACCACGCAGGCAGGAGCGGGCTATTCTCTCGTAAAAGATCCACGCACCTACAAGTTTCCCATACTCCTGACCGTTGGCGTAGGAGGAGGAGGCGACAGCGAAAGCCCGGACGAGATCTAGGTGCATAGCGGGATGGGAGAGCCTCTATACCTAGGGTAGGGAACACCGTTGTTCCCACCCATGGGAACCGGGGCTTTCCCATGCCTATCAACCGGGGCTTTCCCACCCGTGGGAACACCGTTGTTCCTATACTCCTTACTAACGAATGTTAAATCATTTATTCATTATAAATTTATAATTCATGAGAAAACAACTTTTACTAATGCTGATCCTTTGCCTGTCGGCCGCTATGGTCTGGGCGGAAAGGATAGATGTGTCCACGGCCCGCAAGGTGGCGGAGAACGTGGCTAACACTGGTTCGGGCTTGCGCTCGGCTGGAGACTTGTCGTTGGTTTATGCAGCGGCTCCGGGAAAATCAAGTTCTGCGTTACGAAGCGGGACGGTTGATGGTGCTGTGGACTATTTCGTGTTTAATGTACCGGGAAACAAGGGATTCGTGATCGTCTCTGGAGAGGACCGGGCACTCCCTGTGTTTGGTTATTCGGACGAGGGTGCTTTTGATCCGGACAACCTACCGGACAACCTCCGCTACATGTTAGCTTACTACCAGAACCAAATTACCTGGTTGGAGCGTTCTGGCATAGAGGTTACCGCGGATATACAAGCCGAGTGGAGTCATTACCTAAACGGAACCAACTTTAGGTCTACCGCTCAAGAGGTAGTGCTGGAGACGGCAGAGTGGGATCAAGGGAAACCTTATAACGGGATGACTCCTCTGATCAGTGGCGAACATGCGCTTACCGGTTGCGTAGCTACAGCGCAAGCTATCATCATGCGCTATCACCAATATCCGGTGCGTGCGATTGGGGGCGTGTCCTCCTACGATGGTGTTTCCACTACCTATGATGATTATGATTGGGCGAATATGCCGCTTACTTATCCGAGGGATGGCTATGGTGATGCCCGAGACAATGCGGTGGCCAAGTTGATGTGGCATTGTGGGGCAAACGTGGAGATGAGTTATGGACTGTCGGCGAGTGGTGCAAGCATGAAACTTCCAGCCAAGTCTTATGTTGAGGTATTTGGCTATAGTCCGGCCATTCGTTATTTAAAAAAGGAAACTTATCGCTGGGAAGAATGGAAAGAGATGATTCGGAAAGAGTTAGATGCCGGGTATCCCTTGAGTTATGGCGGGCAAAGTTCGGGTGGAGGCCATGCCTTCGTATGTGATGGCTATGATGCACAGGGCTTCTTCCATATCAATTGGGGCTGGGGAGGTTATAGTAATGGCTTTTTTGCCTTGTCTGTGCTTGATTCGAACTATGGTAATGATGGTTATAGTGATAGCCAGGAGATGATCCTTAACATCCGTCCATCACAAACCGGTGACAAGAAATATGTTTATAAGCCGGTCGTGACGGACATATCATATTCAGGTTCGCTACCTTTAACTGGTAATGTCGGGATGTCTATCGGTTTACGTTATACCGCTTTCGATAATCTGGATTACTATGTGGGTTTGGCAGTTGTGGACGTATCGGGAAGGATCATCCAACAGCCATCCGATCCAAAATCCATGAATTTTGAGGCTTATGTTCCTGGATGGCGGAATTATTCGACCTATCGCAACATAACCTTGAGCACTTCTCTTGGCGAGGGACAAAGAATCGCTGTTGTCGGTTCTTCAGATGGACATGATTGGGAAATGATGCGCTGCCTTACGACATCACCTACAGGATTGGATAATGACGGCTTGATTGGTGCTCCGGCTGACAATCCGGACGAGCCGGCCGTTAACCCCGTGAACGTGAGTATTTACTGGAATCAGTTTGACGATGTTTTCATGGCTGTATCAGGATTGGACAATAACCAATATAACGGGCAAAATACACAAGGTATTTCCTATAAGTTGACCAATGTAACGGAGAATGTCATCTTACGTTATACCCTGAAAAACTATGCTGCTTGGAAAGGGCAGTTGGATGTTTATTATGGTGATAATAACTCTATTTATCAACCAAGTCAAGGAACGAAGGCTGTGATTGGCGAGGACGGGTCTTTCAGCGTGCCGGTCAGTCTGGCGCAGATATCCGAGGGAGCATACGTGAATTATCTAAAGGTCTTATCAGCCAAGCAGGGCGAGTTGTCTTACGATATTCAAGTATATCTTGAATCCGACCAAGCTAACCCCATATTCGAGGAGAATGATAAGCCGATGAGATTCATGGAAGCCCTTACCGGCTCGATCGCTCCGCATCCGATTATGGGGGCGAAGAACTCTAGAATCCCGTTCACCTATACGATCGAGAAGACAAATCAGTGGCTCGATGGGAAGCCATTAGGAGTGAGTGCCTCAATCTCTAATCTCAAGGCAGATCAAATAAAATTGTATTATGTAAGCGATGGGCAGGAGAAGGAGATCCCGTTGAAGTCGGGGGGGAATGATTATGTTTATTGTTATACGGAAGAAGATTTTGCCATAGGTACGTTGAGCGGTGGTGCTTCATACACCTTCAAGGTTGAGGTCAATGTGTTGATCGACAATGCTTCTATCTCTCTTGTGCCAAAGGTAAAGGATATCTATCATCCTGCCGGATCCGCTTATGCGGGCCTCCAAATAACGGATACCCCGGTCGTAACCCATGCGATTACGACTGTCTTGACGAACTTGATTCCTCGGGAAGGTCTGCCTACTGTTATCGAGACCGGGAAAAACCTGTACTACAAACTGGAATGTAACAAGGAGGGCTATACGCTTCCTGATATGATTCAGGTGGAAATGGGGACAAAGGAGCTGAACGTGATTACACGACCCGACGAACTGAATGCGGAATGTACGTATAATCCGGAAACCGGGGAGATAATGATTTATGCGGTAAACGGCGATGTGGTTATCACCGCTGCCGCGGTTCCCGTACAGATCGTTACCTATCCTGTTAAGGCGACCTTGACAAATCTGTCTTCTTCGCCCGCCATCGTAGACGCTACGACCGTGAAAGAAGGAGAGACATTCTCGTTTACCTTATCGGCGAATAACGGTTACATGCTTCCGGCATCCATTACGATAAAGATGTCCGGTTCCACTTTGGAGGTAGGAAAGGGATATACCTATGATGCTAAGACTGGCAAAGTAGAGATATTGAATGTGAGAGGTGAGGTAGCCATTACCGCTGAAGGAGTGTCTGAACCATCTGTTTACAAGATCACGGTAGACTTGAAGAACCTGATTTCTACGCCGGCCATCACTACGGCTACAACTGTGAAGGAGGGTGAATCGTTCATTTTCACCTTGAAAGCGGAAACGAACTATAGGCTTCCGGATGCGATCAGTATCTTGAAGGGCAATGATGCGCTGACCGCGGAAGAGTTCACATACGACGCTAAAACGGGTAAAGTCGTGATCAAAGCAGTTTCCGGTGACTTGACCGTGAAAGCTTCCGGCATTGATGACCGCCACTACGAGGTGATACTTAACCTTGTGGGTGTCACTTCCCAACCCGCCTCGTTCGATCCTGTATTGGTTAACGGTAAGGTAGAGCTAACCTTGAAGGCGGCCGAAGGCCATACGCTTCCGGCTACCGTTGCGGTAACAATGGGCGGTAAGACCTTGGTAGCCGGAACTGACTATACTTATAATGCCTCTACAGGAGCCTTCTCTTTGGCTAAGATTACGGGTAAGCTTTCTATTTCTGCCGAAGGCGTGAAGAATAGCTATCCGGTTACGGCCTCATTGGTTAATATCACTTCCGACATTCCAACGAATGCCACGGTGAAATTCGGCGATGAATTCGCATGCAAGCTTTCTGCGAATGAGGGCTATACGCTCCCATCTGAGGTTACGATCGTGATGGATGGCAAGACCTTGGTAGACGTAACTGATTATACCTATGATGCCGCTACGGGAAAAATCTCTTTGAAGAAAGTAACCGGTGAGTTAGCGATCACGGCGCAAGGCGTACAGAAGAGCTATGCGGTAGCCCTTACGTTAAAAGACTTGACTTCTGATATCTCGCAAGGCAAGAAGATTAAACATGGTGAGACCCTGACCGGTAAGTTGTCTGTAGTGACCCCACAGTACGGGCTTCCTTCCACGATCGAGGTGATGATGGGTGGTAAAGTGCTGGCTGCTGGTTCCGGTTATTCCTATGATCCGAAGACCGGGGAGATAGAAATAAAGAACGTAACCGCTGAGGTTTCCATTAAAGCTTCTGGTGCGGAGATCTTCCAAGTGAAAGAACAGACCGAGAACATAGAGATTAAGACTTCCGGAGAGACAGTGAAAGAAGGAGAGCCATTCAAATGTGAATTAGCACCAGCTACGGGATACAAATTCCCTTATGTCATAAAGGTGATGATGGGTGGTCGTTTGTTGAAGCAAAAGAATTTGCTTAGGGCAGCAGGTTCTGAGTACTATACGTATGACAATACGACGGGAATAATCGAGATTGAGAATGTGGATGGCGAGATCGTCATTGAGGCTAAAGGTGTACAAGAGGGCTTCTTTGAGGTAATCCTGAATCTTGTTAACCTCACTTCCGATCCGGTTTCTTTCGAGCCTTTGGCTAAGGATTCCAAAGTGGAACTTATGCTGAAAGCAGCCTCCGGCTATACGCTCCCGACATCCATTACTGTGAAGATGGGAGAGAATACGCTAGCGTCTACGGATTATACATACAATTCTGGCATGGGTGCTTTCGCATTGGAGAAGATCACGGCTACCTTGGTGATTACGGCGGCAGGTAATAGGATTCCGGATCCGGAACCAGAACCGGAGCCAACCCCGACCACCTACATGGTGACATTGCCGGTTGTAGAGGGCGCTACCTTGATTGCGGAGTCTTCTACGAATGTAGAATCCGGCAAGAGTTTTGCGTTCACGCTGACTTTGAAGGACGGCTACAGTGCGCCTCAACTGACAGTGAAAGCGAATGGCTCAGTACTTGGTCCGGTATCAAGTGGCCGTTATGTGATTGAGAAAGTAACGAGTAATATCGTTGTTACCGTAACAGGCATCGTGAAAGATAATCCTACTGATAACGCAGAGGTAGATCCCAATGGCTTGCGAGTATGGGGAGAGAATGGGCGATTGCATATCCAGACTCCTGTTATGGACACAGCTTGTATCGTTACATTCGAAGGGCGTTTGTATAGGAACTTATCTTTGCCTGTAGGCGAGACTATCACGAGTATTCCACAAGGGTCTTATATAATTTATATTGGCAACCAATCCTACAAGATCCGCTTCTAGCCATTCTTGAGGAATCATAGGAAGGCGAGTCATTTGCGAGTGGCTCGCCTTTCTTGTTTAATAAATCTTAATATTTACCGGGGATATAAGTATCGTAAGCCATTAGAAAGTATATTCATGCGTAATCTCAATTTATTTATCATGAAATGTATATCTATCTACTTTGTGACCCTATTGTTACTGATGTCGGGCTGTGAATCCGGACGGAGGATCCTCTTAAAAGATCTTCGTTGTGAGAACTTGGAAAATCCGGTCGCGATCGACAATACACATCCCCATTTTAGCTGGAAAATCGAGACAGACGGGCAAACTATGCGGCAAGCGTATTTTGAGATACAAGTAGCCACGGATAGTTCCTTGCTGGCTCAAGGCAAAGCCGATCTATGGAATTCAGGTAAGGTGGAATCGTCCGCTTCCGTGATGGTCCCTTATCGAGGGAAAGAGTTGCGATCTAGTGTGCTGGCCTATTGGAAAGTCCGGGTATGGGGCGATAAAGGGGAATCCTCGGACTGGAGTCTGGTCAATCGCTTTGGGATCGGGCTTTTGGATAAAGCGGAATGGCAAGGGAAATATATAGGGATGCCGGATGAGAAGAATCCGATGTTAAGGAAGAAGTTCGAGCTTCAAGACCGTGATGCCACATTACTCCTTCATGTAAACTCCTTAGGGTATCATGAGATCTATTTAAATGGGAGGAAGGTATCGGAAGATGTTCTCTCGCCTGCGGTATCTCAATTAAACAAAAGATCATTATCGGTGACGTACGATCTTACGCCGTACGCAAAGCAGGGAATAAACGACTTATTGCTCTGGTTGGGCCGTGGCTGGTACAGAAAAGCTACTTTTAATGCCGTTCATGATGGGCCGTTGGTTAAACTGCGATTGGACGAGATCCAAGCAAATGGTACCGCAAGTACGCTACTCGTTACGGATAGCTCTTGGGAAGGCCGGGGAAGTATGTATGGTGAGACCGGTACCGGCACTTGGTATCCCCATCAATTCGGGGGTGAATGTGTGGATGGGCGGAAGGCGTTGCCGGATTTGACAACGGCTACGCTCGACGAACTGGATTGGAAGCCGGGGTTGGAGGTGGAGGTACCCGGGATAGAGGTAAGTCCCCAGATGTGTGAGCCTAATCGAATACAAGAGATTATCCGTCCCAAAGGAATCAAACAAATAGGGGACAGTATTTGGCTCGTAGATATGGGAAAGGCGTTAAATGGTTGGGTTGAGCTGAGTTTCCCAAAATTACCGGAAGGTCATCGGGTCCGTATGGAATATACGGATTGGTTAAACGAAAACGAAGATTTCAAGCCACAAGAGGAGAACGGACAGTATGAGGATTGGTATATCGGTTCCGGACAAGGCAAAGAGGTATTCCGAAATAAATTTAACCACCATGCGTTTCAATATATAAGGATATCCGGTTTGGCGAAAGCCCCCGAGGAGGTAACCGGCTATCTGATTCATACGGATTATAAGGATGCCTCGTCTTTCGAGTGCTCGGATCCGGACTTGAATGCTATCTATGCGATGATCAAATATACTTTCAAGAACCTAGCTTTCAGTGGTTATATCGTAGATTGCCCGCATTATGAGCGTATGGGATACGGTGGGGATGGAAATGCCTCTTGTAAGAGTTTCCAGACATTGTATGAGGGCTCTTCCGTGTATATGAACTGGATGCAGATGTGGCAGGATTGCATCCGTGAGGATGGGGGTATGCCGCATTGCGTACCGAATCCATATCCGGCGGGAGGTGGTCCGTATTGGTGTGGCTTTATTATCACGGGATCGTGGCAGACTTATTTGAATTATGGGGATAGCCGTCTGATCGAGCGATATTATCCGGTTATGCGACATTGGTTGCGTTATGTGGATGCGTATACGGTCGATGGGTTGCTGAAACGTTGGCCGGATACGGATTATCGGGCATGGTATTTAGGGGATTGGTTGGCTCCGGCGGGTGTCGATTATACGGCGCAGTCATCGGTAGATCTGGTTAGTAACTGCTTTATAAGCGATTGCCTCACTACGATGGAGAAGATCGCGAAGGTATTGGGGAAAGCGGAGGATGCCGCTAAGTATAAAGAGCGTCGCCAACGATTGAACGAGCTTATCCAGAAGACTTTCTATGATCCGGAGAAGAAACAGTACGCTACAGGCTCCCAGATCGATCGGATTTATCCGATGTTGGTCGGCGTGACAGATGAACAGCATATGCCCGAGGTAAAGGAAGGTTTATATCGAGAGACATTGGAGAATTGCAAAGGGCATATCGGTTCCGGCTTGGTGGGTGTTACGATCTTGACCGATTGGGCGATAAAGGACGGAGAGGCCGATTTTCTCTATTCCATGCTGAAAAAGAGAGAGCTGCCGGGATATCTATATATGATCGATCAAGGGGCTTCTACGACTTGGGAATACTGGTCGGGAGAACGTAGTAAGGTTCATAATTGTTTCAATGGCATTGGCGCTTGGTTCTGTCAGGCGGTCGGAGGGATCTTGCCGGATGAGGATGAGCCGGGCTATAAACATTTCTTTATCAAACCTCAGATACCGAATGGTGTGACGTGGGCGAGGGTGGCGAGAGAGACCCCTTACGGTACGGCACGTGTGTCTTGGACTATGGAGAACCAATCGCTTTCCCTCGATCTAGAGATACCGGCGAATAGTATGGCGACCTTTATCGCTCCATTTAACGTATCGAATTGTGTGTTAGATGGGAATAATGTAGAAATATCGGCGGGTTCGATCCTGTTGGAAAGTGGAAAACACATGCTATCGCTGCCTGCGGAATAGGAATCATATGATTCCCTTTTTGTTGACTTATGTTAATAGCTGTTTTTTAATTATTACGCCGTAAGTGTTTTATTCTATTGAAGGGTATATAGTATAAAAGGCTAAATAATAAAAAGGATCTATTACCATGTTTAAATGTAAACAGCTTTTAAGGCGAATATGTGTGGTTAGCTATGTTTTCTTGTTGTGTGGAGGTTTGGTAAATGCGTCAAATCTCGTTTCTAAGACCAATACCCTGATAGGGACTCAAGGTAATGGGTGGGCTTCCGGATATTTGTATCCGGGGGCTACCTATCCCTTCGGTATGGTACAGTTTACCCCGACTTATTTCACGAAACAACTAGGCTTTGTTATCAATCAATTGAGTGGTGCGGGATGCGATCATATGGGAAATTTCCCTACGCTTCCGATTGCCGGAGCTTTACGGGTTTCTCCGGATAGTATCTTGAATATGCAGACTCCGGTCGGCAAGGAGATCGGAACGGCCGGTTATTACGCAGCCACCGTAGATCATTCTATACGTGCGGAATTAACCGTTACGGAACGTACGGGTATGGCTCGTTATACGTTTTCTTCCAAGGAAAAGCAGGGTACCGTGATTATCGGAGGAGGAGTAGCCGCTACCTCTATCCAAGTAGCCGCTATTAAGATTACGGGTCCTCATAGTTGCGAGGGATATGCGGAGGGTGGTGCTTTCTGTGGAATCCCAACTCCCTATAAGGTTTACTTTGTGGCTGAGTTCGATGCGGATGCGGAGAGTTTTGGTACATGGAAGGAGGAGCGACTACATGCGAATCATACGTTTGCGGAAGGCAGTCACTCGGGGGTGTATTTTACTTTTCCGTTGAAAGAGGGGAATCAGGCGGTGCAGTATAAGATCGGTGTTTCTTATGTCTCGGTGGAGAATGCCCGAGAGAATTTGAGGGTTGAGAATCCCGCTTGGGACTTCTCTGCGGTCCGTCAGGCGACGCAAGATAAATGGAATGAATACCTCGGGAAGATAGAGGTAGAGGGAGATAACGAGGATCGCCAGATGCAATTCTATACGCATCTATATCGTTCATTAATCCATCCGAATGTTTGTAGCGACGTGAATGGGGAATATATGGGGGCGGATAGCCAAGTGCATAAGACAGCCCGAAAATTCTATACCTCTTTCAGTAATTGGGATACGTATCGTACGCAGACTGCTTTGATCGCTATGCTAGCTCCCGAGGAGACCTCGGATATCGTTATGTCTCATTACTTATTTGCCGAGCAATCCGGTGGTGGCTTCCCTCGTTGGGTACTGGCGAATATAGAGACAGGTGTTATGCAGGGGGACCCGACTCCGATTCTTGTAGCCAATGCGTATGCGTTTGGAGCTCGCACCTATGATCCTCGAACTTTACTGCGGACTATGCGTTATGGAGCAGAAGTGCCGGGGGCTAATTCCCAAGGTGTTTTGACTCGACCGGGCTTGGAACAGTATTTGGAGAAAGGGTATTACGACGCTTCGATCTTACTGGAATATACATCTTCTGATTTTGCGATTGGCCGTTTCGCCTTGCAAGCCTGCAATGATGAGCCGGTTTGTAATTGGTATACGCAACGGGCGATGAACTGGAAGAATCTTTTTAATAAGGAGACCGGTTGGTTGCAGTCCCGAAACGAGGATGGCTCGTGGAAACGTTATGATGCGGATTGGCGGGAATCGACATATAAGAATTATTTCTGGATGGTACCTTATGATTTGCAAGGGTTGATCGATAGTATAGGAGGAAAGGAAGCGGCGGAGAAGCGTTTGGATGAGATGTTCCGACGTTTGGACGCTAGTTATGGAGATGAATGGTTCGCCTCCGGTAACGAGCCTAGTTTCCAAATCCCTTGGATTTATAATTGGGCGGGGGCTCCTTATAAGGCGCAACAAGTGATCCGGCGTATACTGAACGAACAATATAGTAGCCGTGTGAACGGTTTGCCGGGCAACGACGATTTAGGATCGATGGGAGCATGGTATGTCTTTGCCAGTATCGGTTTGTTTCCAGAGATTCCCGGAGTGGGAGGTTTCTCTGTGAATAGTCCGGTATTCCGTAAGATTGTTTTACATTTGCCCGAGGGAGACGTGATTATCAAGGGGGGTGATGAGAAAAAAGAGTATATCCATTCCTTAAGTCTTGATGGAAAGAAGATGGAGGGCACTTGGATCGATTGGTCGGATTTATATCGGGGGGCGACCTTGGAATATAAATTATCCGGGAAGCCGGATAAGACGTGGGGAACTCGGATAGCTCCCCCTTCATATGGAAAATAAATATAACTTAATACTACGAATAACATGATTAAAGAAACATTATTAGTCTCTACTTTCGGCTTATTGGGATTGGTTACCGTAGCTTGCGGCTCTCAAAAGAAAGACCAGACGGCGGAAGCTGTATCGGAAACAGCTTGGTGCTTGGATGGGTTTGAGCGTCCGACAGGAGTGAATCCGGTAATTAAGCCGTTACCAACTAAGTTTTATTGCCCGATGCGGGAAGATTCTGTAGCATGGGAGGAGAGTGACACATTTAATCCGGCGGCTACGATTTACGATGGGAAGATCGTGGTGATGTACCGTGCGGAAGATAACTCCGCTCAGGGAATCGGTTCCCGGACTTCCCGTTTGGGATATGCGACTTCTACTGACGGTATCCATTTCGAGAGGGATACGAAGCCTGCTTTTTATCCGGCTAAAGATAATCAAGCAGAGAACGAATGTCCCGGAGGTACGGAAGATCCTCGTATCGCTATGACCGAGGATGGTACGTATGTCTTGCTATATACGCAATGGAACCGCAAGGTGCCTCGTCTGGCGGTGGCGACCTCAAAGGATTTGAAACACTGGACGAAGTTCGGTCCGGCTTTTGAGAAAGCCTATAATGGCAAATTCAAGGATGAGGCGACCAAATCCGCATCGTTAGTCACGACTTTAAAGGGAGATAAGCAGGTCATTGCGAAAGTGAATGGCAAGTATTTCATGTACTGGGGGGAGAAGAATGTATATGCGGCTACCTCCGATAATTTAACAGATTGGGACCCACTGTTGGACGAGAATGGTGAGTTGCTTAAATTGTTCTCTCCCCGTTCCGGCTATTTCGATAGCCAGTTGACCGAATGTGGACCTCCCGCTATCTTGACAAAGGATGGCATCGTTCTGTTGTATAACGGTAAAAACGAACCGGGAGAAAAAGGGGATACCGCTTATCCTGCGAACTCTTATTGTGCCGGACAAGCATTGTTCGATGTAAATAACCCGACAAAATTGATCGGTCGTTTGGATAAGCCTTTCTTGCAACCGACGGATAATTTTGAAAAAAGCGGTCAATACCCTGCGGGTACCGTATTCGTGGAAGGTCTGGTCTATTACCGGAATAAATGGTATCTGTATTATGGCTGTGCTGATTCATTCGTGGCTGTGGCCGTATCGGATAAACAATTGAACTTCTAAGTGTCCAAAAGTAAATAAGATGAGAACTAATCGATGGCTTTTTAGTTTGGCGTGTATGCTTTCTGTGTTTGTGTGTGGCAATGCGCAGAAAACTCCTTCCCCTTTTCAAAGGGGTGACCGGGTTGTTTTTTTAGGCAATAGCATAACAGAGGGCGGACATTATCATTCTTATATATGGTTGTACTATATCACTCATTTCCCGGATATGCGGATGCGGATGTATAGCGCCGGTACCGGTGGTGACAGTTCTTGGGATATGTTGGAACGGATCGAGGAGGATGTATATGGTAAAAATCCGACGGTGGTTACGGCTACTTTCGGTATGAACGATAGTGGTTATTTCGAATATAACGGCGATAATCCTACGGCTTTCGTGGAGCAGCAAATGTATCGGGTAGATACGACCTTTCAGGCGATGCAGAAGATCATGAAATCTCACAAAGATACAAGGGTGATCATGATCGGTGGCACGCCGTACGACGAGACTTGGCAAAATGAGAAAAATAAGCCTTTTCTTGGAAAGAACGCTACGATCCAGAAAATCATCCGTCTGCAAAGAGAGGCGGCCGTGAAGAATGACTGGGCGTTCGTGGATTTCCACAACCCGGTATTGGAGGTGAACAGGGTACAGCAAGCGAAAGATCCGCAGTTTACCTTAATGCAAGGAGATCGGATTCATCCGGATAACCACGGTAATATGTTGATGGCCTATTTCTTCTTGAAGTCTCAGGGATTGGCGGGTAAACCGGTCGCCAAAGTTGATATCGATGCTTCCCGACGTGTGGTGCTGGCGAACGAGAATTGTTTCGTGAATGAATTGAAAGTATCAGACAAGGGTACGATCTCTTTTACCTATTTAGCGAAGTCTTTACCTTATCCGATGGATACGATCTCTCGGGGTTGGGAGAAGAAGCATACGCAATATGAGGCGACCTTATACGCTCCGATTATGGAGGATCTTAATCAAGAGGTATTGCGGGTGGATGGATTGAAAGGTTCGTATAGGTTGGAGATAGACGGGGATTCAATTTCTACGTTTTCGGCCGAGGATTTGGCAAAAGGTATTAACTTAGCGGCGTTAACGAACACACCGCAATATCAGCAGGCCGTTCGGGTCATGCATTTGAATGAGGAACGTTGGAATATCGAGAAACGTTTCCGGGAATATGCGTGGACGGAATTTTATATCTTGAAGCGGAAGGGCATGTTATTTCAGGATAATATCGCCGCTATGGATACGTTAAGGGCGAACCTTCATACGAATATCTTCTTAGCTGGCCATCTGGATAACTACTCCAAGATGATGTATCCGGAGATCCGGGAGGCTTGGAACCAACAAATCGATATGTTGGTGGATCGTATGTATCAGATCGCCCAACCGAAGGTACGTAGAATAGAACTTATAAAAAAATGATACGACTAGTAAGAAATTTAAGATGGATAACGACTACGGCGTTATCGCTCGCGTTGGTGGGAACTGCCTGTTCCGGTCCGACCCGGACTATCGAGGAGGTTCATTTCTCTGATTATGTAAATCCCTTTATCGGGGCGAGTACGAATACGGAGGCGGCCGGTGCTTACCATGGCTTGGGGAAGACCTTCCCCGGTGCGACTACCCCTTTCGGTATGGTACAGGTAAGTCCGAATACGATTACGGGGGGCGACAATGGTTCCGGATATAGCTACGAGCATGAGACGATCGAGGGATTCGCCTTTACGCAGATGAGTGGTATCGGCTGGTACGGTGATCTGGGTAATTTATTGGTAATGCCTACCGTGGGCGATCTGCGCACGAACTCGGGAAAAGAGGGGGGCGTAGCCGGGTATCGTTCCCGGTATGATAAATCTTCCGAGGAGGCTAAGGCTGGATATTATAAGGTATTGCTTAGCGATTACCAGATACAAGCGGAAGCGACAGCGGCTCCTCATAGCGGTATGCTGCGATTCGTTTTCCCCGAGAATAAGCAGTCCCGCATCCAGTTGGACTTAGCTCGTCGTGTAGGAGGTACTTCTACGTATCAGGCGGTTCAAGTGATAGATGACCATACGATCGCCGGACGAATGGAATGTACGCCGGAAGGCGGAGGCTGGGGGAATGGTGAAGGTTCTTCCCGGTATACCGTGTATTTTTATGCGCAGTTCTCCAAACCGTTGAAAGATTATGGTGTATGGAGCGTGGATATCCCGGCAGGGCAGGATCGGCATCGGGAATTCGTGGAGAGTCCGGCTTTCCAGACATTGACAGCGAACGCGAAGATTTCGGAGAGACCAAAGGCATATGAGGGTGAGCACCTCGGGTTCTTTACGGAGTTTGAGACCGAGGCGAATGAGGAGGTTCTTTTCAAGGCCGGTATTTCCTTTGTAAGCTTGGAGGGTGCGGAAAAGAACTTGAAAGCGGAGATCAAGGATTGGGATTTTGACGCGGTACGTTCTCGTGCCCGTTCGTTATGGGATACGGCTTTGGCTAAGATGGATGTCAGCGGTGGAACGGATGAGCAGAAGGTGATCTTCTATACCTCCTTGTATCATACAATGATCGATCCGAGGATTTACACGGATGTGGATGGTCAATATATGGGCGCGGACGGAAAAGCGCATAAGTCGGATACGTTCACGAAACGTACGATCTTTAGCGGTTGGGACGTGTTCCGTAGTCAGATGCCTTTGCAAACGATTATTAATCCGGTATTGGTGAACGATTTGTTGAAGTCATTGACAACGATGGCAGAGGAGAGTGGCCGTGAGTACTATGAGCGCTGGGAGTTGTTGAACGCCTATAGCGGTTGTATGTTAGGAAATCCGGCTATATCGGTCTTGGCGGATGCCTATGCGAAAGGTATTTGTAGCTTGGATATGGAAAAGGCTTATCGGTATGCGGATAAAACCTCGAGAATGTTCGGGAATGCGGAGTTGGGCTATACCCCGAATCCGCAGAGTATCTCCAAAACCTTGGAGTATGCGTATACGGAATGGTGTATGTCTCAGTTGGCGAAATCATTAGGAAAACAGGAGGATGCGGCTTATTATGCGAAGTTGGCTCAGTCTTACCGGAATTTATATGATGCGGAGAAACATAGCTTCCGCCCGAGAGAAGCGAATGGCCGGTTTGAGGCTTGGCCGGAAGAGGGTAAGCTGAAGGAATGGTATGGTTGTATGGAATGCAATGAGTTGCAACAGGGGTGGTTCGTGCCTCATGATATTCCGGGTATGGTGGAACTGATGGGAGGAACGGAACGGGTGATCGCCGATCTGGATACGATGTTCGACAAGACACCAACGGATTTCCTGTGGAACGCTTATTACAATCATGCGAACGAGCCGGTTCATCATGTGCCTTTCTTGTACAATCATTTGGGACAGCCGTGGAAAACCCAGAAATGGTCTCGTTTCATTTGCGATAAGGCGTATAAGAATAAGGTAGAAGGCTTGGTTGGAAACGAGGATGTCGGTCAGATGTCCGCTTGGTATGTATTGGCAGCATGTGGTTTGTATCCGGTTTGTCCGGGAGATACTCGCTATGAGATATCCAGCCCGGTTTTTGAGAAGACTGAGATTCAGGTTGGCGAAGGGAATACATTTATCATACGAGCCAACCGAAATACCCCGGAAAACACCTATATCCAATCCGCTAAATTAAACGGGACGGATTATACGAGATGCTATCTTGATTATAGGGATATCATGAAAGGTGGCGTACTAGAATTGGAGATGGGCCCCGAGCCGAATACAAATTGGGGCGTGAATAATTAATCAGTAAATAAAATAACATGAAACTTAATACTTTTTATAAACAGGGGGCGGCTTTAGCCCTCTGTTTAACCCTCTCTTTCCCTGTTTTTGCGGAGAAAGACTTGGTACAATACGTAAATACTTTGCAAGGAACAAACTCGACTTACGAATTGAGTTGGGGAAATACCTACCCGACTACGGCGGTTCCCTATCCCATGAATAGTTGGTCTCCACAGACCGGGAAGAATGGTGATGGTTGGAAATACCAATACTCGGCCACTACGATCCGGGGTTTCCAACCGACGCATCAATGTAGCCCTTGGGTGGGAGATTACGGGGTATTCTCTTTGATGCCTGTACCGGAATTGGTTGTTGATGAGTCCAAACGGGCGACTCCGTTCTCTCATGATAAAGAAATTGCCAAACCTCATTATTATAAGGTTACGTTGGAGAATGGTATTACCACGGAGTTCTCGCCAACTACCCGTTCCGCTCATTTCCGTTTTTCCTTTCCCGCGAAGGGAGACGCTTTTCTCGTACTGGATGGCTATACGAAAACCAGTCAGGTACAAATCGATGTAGCGAACCACCGGATCACCGGCTATGTACACAATGGGGCTTTCTCTCCGAAGACACATAAGAATTATTTTATCATTCAATTTGATAAACCTTTCGTTAGCTATGGTACATGGGAGAATCGTAAGAATACGATCCAGAAGAATAATTTGAGTCGGGAAGGGGAAGGAATCGGTGCCTATGTACAATTCGCAAAAGGCTCTAAGGTACAGGCCAAGGTCTCTACCTCTTATATCAGTCCGGAACAAGCGGAGGTTACGATGACTCGTGAGCTAGGTAAGCACTCATCGGTAGAAGTGACGAAGCAAGCGGCTGCTGATGTATGGAACCAGCTATTGAATCGTGTGTTGGTGGAAGGTGGAACCGAGGAGGATATGAAAACCTTCTACTCCTGCATGTTCCGTGCCAATTTGTTTTCCCATAAGTTTTATGAGGAGAAAGAGGATGGTTCTCCTTACTACTATAGTCCGTACGATGAGAAGATTCATGATGGATATATGTTTACCGATAATGGTTTTTGGGACACTTTCCGTTCCCAGTTCCCGCTGACGAATATCTTGCACCCTACGATGCAGGGGCAATATATGCAAGCCTTGCTAGACGCTCAGGAGCAATGTGGATGGTTACCTTCTTGGTCGTTCCCGAGTGAGACCGGCGGGATGGTAGGGAATCACTCGATCTCTTTATTGACAGATGCTTGGGTGAAGGGTATCCGCACTTTCGATCCGGAGAAAGCCTTGAAAGCGTATGCGCATGAGGCGATGAATAAGGGACCTTGGGGCGGTGCCAACGGACGGGTTCGTTGGAAGGATTATTATCAGTTGGGATATATACCTTATCCGGAATCCATGGGATCTACGGCACAGACGTTGGAATATTGCTATGATGACTTTTGTGCATATCAGTTGGCGAAAATGACTGGGAATAAGTTTTATGAGGAGGTCTTTGCCCGCCAGATTTATAATTACAAGAATGTGTACGATCCATCTGTCGGTTTTATGAGAGGTCGTAAATTGGATGGTAGTTGGGCGGATTTCGATGCTTTCGAATGGGGCGGTCCTTATTGCGAGGGGAATGCTTGGCATTACAATTGGTCGGTTTTCCATGATGTCCAAGGGTTGATCGATTTGACAGGAGGTGATGAGCGTTTCGTGGCGAAGATCGACTCTGTTTTCGCTTTACCCGGTATCGTGAAATATGGAACATACGGAACGAAAATTCATGAGATGCTGGAGATGGAATTGGCGAAGATGGGACAGTACGCCCAAGGTAATCAACCGATCCAGCATATGATTTACTTGTATAGTTACGCAGGCCAGCCTTGGAAGACGCAATATTGGATTCGTCAGGTGATGGAGCGGTTATATAATAGCTCGGAAAATGGTTATCCGGGTGATGAGGATCAAGGCGGTATGTCTTCTTGGTACGTATTGAGCGCGTTGGGAATCTACAGTGTTTGCCCGGGGACGGATGAGTATGTATTGGGTAGCCCGAAATTCCGGAAAGCTACGATTACGATGGAGGATGGCAAGAAGTTCGTGATCGAGGCGAAAGGGAATAGTAAGGATAACGTATATATCCAAAACGCTACCTTGAACGGGAAGAGACATACACGTAATTATATCCATTACAGCGATATCGTGAATGGGGGCGTGCTGGAGCTTCAAATGGGCAATCAACCGGAGAAGACGAGAGGAACCGCGAAAGAGGATCGTCCTTTCTCGTTAAGTAAATAAGTTTTTGGCTGTAAAATCTGTATATTTGTCCCCGTAGTTCCTTGAAAACAAGGCTACGGGGAATTAATCATTAATATTCACTGATATGAATTGGATGAAAAAGGTAGCGGTAGCGTTGGTTTGTTTGCTTCCGCTCGGTTTACAGGCAGCGAAGGTAGATACTTTGCAAGTGAAAAGTCCTTCGATGAATAAAAGTATAGAGGTAGTCGTGGTAAGTCCGGATGTGGCCGCGACGAAAGTGTGTCCGGTGATTTATTTGTTACATGGCTATGGCGGTAACGCTTGTACATGGGTCGGTATCAAGCCGGATCTACCTAAGATCGCTGATGAGAAGGGCATCTTTTTCGTATGCCCGGATGGTAAGAATACGTGGTATTGGGATAGCCCTTTGAACGCTGATGTACGGTATGAGACTTTCATCTCGGATGAGTTGGTGAAATACGTGGATTCCCATTATAAGACCGTGGTCGATCGTAAGGGACGTGCTATTACCGGCTTGAGCATGGGTGGACATGGCGCTATGTGGAATGGCCTTCGTCATAGCGATGTTTTCTCCGCGGCGGGAAGTACCAGCGGTGGCGTGGATATCCGCCCTTTCCCGAAAAACTGGGAGATGAGCGTGCAAATAGGTGAGAAGGCGAAATATCCGGAAAACTGGGAGAAGTACACGGTTATCAATTTGGTTCCAACCTTGAGGAAAGACCAGATCGCTTTGATCTTCGATTGCGGTGACAGCGATTTCTTTTTGGAGGTGAATAAAAACTACCACGAGGCGTTATTAAAACAAGGCATCGACCACGACTTTATCACTCGCCCGGGTAATCATGATTCACAATACTGGAATAATTCTATTGATTACCAGATCCTCTTTTTCTGGAAGCATTTCTTGAAGATGAAGGCCTTGTGATAAGACCGTTTGGCGATTTGACATTCTGACATTTTGTAAACTGAAGTCCCGGAGAACCGATTTTTCCGGGACTATGTACGACTCGTTGCCAAATACGCAAGAAAAAAACAATAATTCGTTCATTGATAATACAATACCGAAAAACCGCCTTTCATTCTAGCGAAAATAATTCATCCTAATTCCTATCCATTGACTTCTTCGGGCTATCCGATAGGGTTACGACTGGGTTCTAACCGGGTTACGATGCCTATTCACGACTACTGACAACCCTATTCGTGACTGTTTATAATGCCTAACGGCAGTATTGGCGTCGCCCAACGCGACTATACGTGTAGGCTTTCATCGCCTTTCGTGCCTGAAAACGGGAATATTCTCACTTAAAAGGGCGTTTTATTGCCCCTCCCGTCTACTGGTTGGATCGGTTTAAACGAACGCCTTGTCACGATTGGTGTTCGAGAAGAAGCATAAAGAAAGCCGAAGGCCGGTTTCTGTATCATGTCGGCAAAGGGGTCCGTTGTTAATGTAAGGAGTCATGTAGTGAGAGGAAAGAAGAAAGTTTCCCGCAGTTATACTCCATATGTACGCTAATTTTCGTACTTTTGCTTCTTGAATCTTGAATATACGAAAGCGATGAATTATCAGATAGATGCTCCGGGTTCCGCTATCCGGACTACCGTAAAGCTTCCCGCTTCTAAAAGTATCAGTAACAGGGCATTGATCTTGAATGCGCTAAGTTATAGCGCATATGATGTGGAGAACTTATCCGATTGCGATGATACAAATTTGATGGTAAAGGCATTGAACTCGAACGATCGGGATTTTAATGTGGGTGCGGCGGGTACGACGATGCGTTTCCTTACTGCTTTCCTCTCGAAGGTGGTGGGCGAATGGACGATTACGGGAACCGAACGCATGAAGAACCGTCCGATCAAGGTGTTGGTGGATGCGCTGAACGCTTTAGGCGCCCGGATCGAGTACATGGAGAAGGAGGGTTATCCTCCTTTGCGTATTTTCGGAAGCGCCTTGCAAGGCGGAGAGATCTCGCTACCGGGAAATGTTAGCTCTCAATATATATCCGCTATCTTGATGATCGCCCCCTTAACAGAAAGTGGGGTTACGTTGCATTTGGAGGGCGCTATTATCTCTAGGCCCTATATCCATATCACCTTGCAATTGATGGAGCAATATGGAGTGAGAGCCTCTTGGACGGAGAATACGATCAAGGTGCTCCCCCAAGAGTATAAGCCGATTCGTTTTACGGTGGAATCCGATTGGAGTGCCGCTTCTTATTGGTATGAGATCATGGCGTTATCGAAAAATGCTGAGATCGAATTGTTAGGTTTATTCAAGAATAGCTTGCAGGGAGATGCCGCCGGAGCGAAGTTATTCGCTCAATTGGGAGTGGGCACTACTTATACGAAACGTGGAGTCATGTTAAAGCATACTGGAAATATCTGTGAGAAGTTGGTTTATAACTTCGTGAATGAACCGGATTTGGCTCAAACCTTTGTGGTGACTTGCGTGTTATTAAATATCCCTTTCCGCTTTACGGGACTTCAATCATTGAAGATAAAGGAGACGGATCGGATCGAGGCATTGAAGACAGAGCTTCGTAAATTAGGTTATGTGTTGACGGATCGCAATGATAGCATCTTGGAGTGGAACGGTGAACGCAGGGAACCGGAGTCGCATCCGGTAATCGCCACTTACGAGGATCATCGGATGGCTTTGTCATTCGCTCCCGCCGCTTTGGTACGTCCCGAGGGGATAGAGATCGCCCACCCGCAAGTGGTCAGCAAGAGTTATCCCCATTATTGGGAAGATCTTAAGGCCGCTGGTTTCTCTATTAGGGAATCAGCCCTTTAATTTTCAGTTTTCAATTCTCAATTTTCAATTGAATTATGTGGTACATTGTCATAAGTCTTATAGGCCTGGGTGTCGTAGCCGCTATCGCCGGATATTTCCGGAATAAGAAACTTCAGAAGATGCTGGAACGGGGGGAGATCTCGGAGATCCCCGAGGCACAGGAGATTCCGGAGGTTTGCTGCGGACAACATGAGACTTGCGAGCGGGATAGTTTATTAGCCGCCGTCAGCAAGAAAATCGAATATTATAACGATGAGGAACTGGATCGGTTCCAAGGAGTGGAAGCGGACGCTTACGATGAGGAAGCCGTTGAGGAGTTTAGTGAAGTGCTTTATACCCTCCGGGAAGTGGAGGTGGCCGGTTGGCTCCGTAGCCTGCAATTGCGAGGGATCAATTTGCCGGATGCCTTGAAGGATGAGGCATTCCTGATCATTGGCGAACGCCGTACTCATTAATTTAGGAAACGAATCATATGGATTTATTGCAATATGCCTTTTTTCAGAACGCCTTGATCGGGAGCTTGCTAACCGCCATCGCTTGTGGGATTGTCGGGACTTACATCGTATCCCGCCGGTTGGTATTTATCAGCGGAGGGATCACGCATGCTTCGTTCGGAGGTTTGGGCTTGGGTTTTTATCTGGGAACAAACCCGATCTTGATGGCGATGTTGTTTTCGATCCTCTCTGCCTTTGGCGTGGAGTGGGCGAGCAAGACGCAAAACGTAAGGGAGGATTCCGCTATAGCGGGCGTATGGTCGCTGGGTATGGCTTTGGGCGTGATTTTCATCTTTCTTACCCCGGGGTACGCCCCGAATCTATCCGCTTATTTATTTGGCAATATATTAACGATCTCTACGGCCGATATCTTATGGATTTTAGGGTTGGTGGTATTGTTGATACTCATATTCTCCCTTTTCCTCCGTGAGATTGTTTACGTGGCGTTCGATCGTGACTTCGCTGTCACGCAAGGCCTGCCGGTAAAATGGATCGAGTATACGATGATGTGCTTTATCGCCATGACAATTGTTCTTTCGATCCGTTTGGTAGGGATTATGCTATTGATGAGTTTGCTGACCTTGCCTCAAATAACGGTGAACCTGTTTACTTCCGACTTCAAGAAGATCATGTGGGGAAGTATCGCGATCGGCTTTCTGGGTTGCGTGTCCGGACTGGTTCTTTCTTATTTCCTGAACGTGCCTTCCGGTGCGTTTATCATCTTGTTTTTGGTGGTCCTCTTTTTGGCCTTGAAAGCAATAAAACCGTTGTTACGGCGTTAATTAAAGAATGAAAAAAGGGTTTTATTACATAGTGGCGTTATTAACGGTACTCTTGCTTTGGTCGTGCAGCACGAAGAAGAACACGAAAGCGAGCCGTTTTTATCATGCCTTTACGACCCGTTATAATATTTATTTCAATGGAAAACAAGCGTTTGACGAGGCACTGAAAAGCCAACAGGACGGATATAAAGAGAACTATTCCGACAGGATCTATATGTATCCGATTAGCGCCCAGCCTAAAGACAAAGCCGAGCCGGGCGGCCCTTTCGACCGGACGATCGAGAAAAGTAATAAAGCTATTAAATTACACTCCATAAAAGCGAAACCGGCCAAGAAACCGGGCTGGCGGAATAATCCCAAACTACGTGCTATCCAAGAACAAGAGGAATATAATCCTTTCTTAAAGAATAGTTGGCTGATCATGGGACAGGCGCAATTTTACAATGCCGATTTCCTGCAAGCCTCCGCTACCTTTTCCTATATAGCCCGTCATTACGCGAAGGACGAGGAGGTCGTGGCCGAGGCCCGTTTGTGGCAAGCCCGTTGTTATTCCGAGATGGGTTGGTTCTATGAATCCGAGGATATCTTGGATAAGATGAACAAGAACGGTATTCCTGCTTCCGCCTTGAAGCAATATGCGGCGGTGTATGCCGATTATTTGATCAAGAACGGGCAGTTCGAGGATGCCATCCCTTATCTGAAGACCGCTATCAAGGCGGAGAAAAACCGGAAGCAACGTACCCGGATGAAGTATCTTTTGGGACAAATCTATGCGGATCAAGAATTAGATGGCTTGGCTTATAAGACCTTTGGTGAGGTAGCCCGTTCGAATCCTCCGTATGAGTTGGAATTTGCCTCACGTATCCGTCAGACAGAAGTATTCTCGGGTACGAATTACTTGAAAGTGGTGAAGATGCTCGAGAAAATGGCGAAAAGCCAGAAGAATAAGGATTATCTGGATCAAGTATACTATGCTTTAGGAAATGTATACCTCAGCCGGGAAGATACGGTGAATGCCATAAAGAACTATCAACTCGGTATCGATAAGAGTACATTGAATGGAATGGATAAGGCGATCTGCCAGATAAAGCTGGGAGATATCTATTTTACGATGCGGGATTACGTGAAAGCGCAACCTTGCTTTAGCGGAGCCTTAGCCGGAATTCAAAAGGAATACAGGGATTATGAACGGGTTTCTAAATTGTCGGCGATTCTGGATGAATTGGTCGTGCATGTAGAAGCGGTCCATCTTCAAGACAGTTTGCAAGCCTTGGCTAAATTACCGGAAGCGGAGCGGTTAGCGATTATCGATAAGAAGATTGAGGAGGTAAAGAAAGAGGAGGAAGAGGCGAAAGCCTTGGCTGAGAAGGAGGCTTATCTGGCCGAGCAGGAAGCGAAAGGCACTGGAATCGACCGTCCCGGTACGGAAACCAACGCTGTTGTCTTGCCGAACGCGTCCGGTGGAGCGTCTTTCTATTTCTATAACCCTCAGACTGTAGCGCAAGGAAAGACACAGTTCCAGCGTAAATGGGGACGTCGTCCGTTGGAAGATCACTGGCGCCGCCGTAAGAAGGAACTCTCTACCTTTAATGAGAATCTGGATGAGGAGATGCTGGCCGAGGGAGATTCCACCCAAATGGTAGGGCCGGACGGTGAGCCGTTGCCGACCGATTCGATAGGCGGTGATCTGCCGGCTGTTGCCGCCGATGATCCGCATACCCGTGAGTATTACCTACAGCAGTTACCTTTCACGCAAGAGGATATAGACGCTTCTAACATTATTATTATAGACGGTCTTTACAATATGGCGATGATCTATAAAGATAAGTTGGAAGATATCCCCTTATCTGTCGAGGCGTTCGAGAATTTGGAACGCCGTTTCCCGGATAATGAGCACCGTTTGGAGAGCTATTATCAAGTATATTTGATGGCCCTGAAAACCGGAAATACAGCGTTGGCTACCGAGTATAAGAATAAACTAATGAACGCCTTCCCGGAAAGCGATTATGCGGTAGCTGTGGCTGATCCGAATTACGAGTATAATATCCGCATGATGGATGTGGTACAAGACTCGATCTATCAAGCTACTTACGACCGCTATCTGGAGAGCGATACAGCGTATGTACGTAAGAGTTTCCGGTACGTAAGCGAGAAATATCCATTGGCTACATTGATGCCTAAATTCATGTTCTTGGATGCGTTATCATATGTGCAGGCCGGGGATGCGGAAGGCTTTAAGAATGCCTTGAAAGCGCTGGTCGAGAAGTATCCGAATGCGGATGTCACGGAACTGGCCGGGGAGATGTTGAAAGGTGTTCTTCGGGGACGTGCCTTGGTGCAGGGCGGTGTGAAAGGTATGAGTTGGAACTTACGATTCGGTTTGGGCGAGGATGGTATGTTATCTGCCGAGGATTCGGCCCGTGTATTTAATCCGGAACGGAACACGCCTTATCAGATGCTTTTGGTATATCCTACGGGTAGCGTAGATCAGAACCAGTTGCTATTCGTTGTCGCCGCTTATAACTTCGCGAACTTCATGGTAAAAGAGTTTGATTTGGCTTTGGAGCAGGCCGGCCCGATCAGTATGCTGGCGATTAAAGGATTCATTAGTTTTGAGGAGATTATCCAATATTATAAGATGATATACGGTAAGGATGGCTATGCTACGGCCTTGAATAAAGCGGTTGCCGTGTTACCGATCTCTGATGATAATTATGAGACCTTGATGCGTGGCAAGACCTTGGATGAATATATCACCTTCTTCGATGAGAGCTTCGGTGAGGAATTACCGGATCTGGCAGGTCGTTGGAAAGCCCGTATGGAAGCCGCTAAGGAGGAGGAGGCGACTGAAGATGAAATGATCACGGAAGAAGAAGCCGAAGTTCCGGAAGAGGAACAACAGCCTGTTCAAGAACCTGTCCGACAGCCCGAGATACAGCCTATACCAGTCGTCCCGGATACGATTGAGGTCCCTGCGTTTGACAAACCGGAAATCCAGCCTGTCGATACCCTTCGTAAGGATACGGTTCCTGTTGTTCAGCCGGCGGTTGAGGATCAAGGCATGACCTTGAAAGAAATCCAAGAGATCCGTAAACGGGAAGCTGCCGAAGAAGAAGCCCGCAAGGAAGAGGCTCGTAAGGCTTTCGAGGCCCAGCAAAAGGCGGATAAGGAATTACGTGAGCAGAAAGCGAAAGAACAGGAAGAACTTCTCAAGAAGCAAGCGGAGGAAGAACGTGCCCTGTTGAAAGCGAAGGCTGATCGAGAGAAACAGCTGGAAGCCGACCGTAAAGCCAAGCTGAAACAAGCGGAAGCGGATCGTAAGGCGAAACTGAAAGCTCGTGAGGACCTTCGTAAGGAAAAGGAACGTGCTTATAAGCAACGCTTGAAAGAGAAAGAAAAAGAACGTAAGGAGAAGGAACGTTTATACAAGCAAAAATTGAAAGAGAAAGAAAAAGCCCGCAAGGAAGCCTTGCGGGAAAAGGAAAAGGCCGCCCGGGAAAAGGCCCGGAAGCGTTAATTGCATTAGATATTAATAGGTAAGAATTTCCAATCCTGTCTCTGTCATCAAGAAGGTATGTTCCCATTGGGCGGAGGGTAGTTCATCCTCGGTGATGACCGTCCAACCGTCTTCCTCGTCGATAAATACTTTCCAAGTACCCATGTTAATCATAGGCTCGATCGTAAAGACCATACCCGGAACTAAAAGCATCCCAGTTCCTTTCCGTCCGAAATGACAAACTTCCGGTTCCTCATGGAATTCCAGACCGACGCCATGTCCGCATAAATCCCGTACGACAGAGAATCCGTTTTTCTCCGCATGCTTTTGAATAGCGTTGCCTATATCACCGACGAATCCGAACGGTTTCGCCGCTTTCATACCGATCTCCAGACATTCCTTGGCGACCTGTACCAATTTCTGCTTTTCCGGAGATACGTTCCCGATCATGAACATGCGGGACGCATCCGAATAATAACCATCTAAAATAGTTGAGACATCCACATTAATAATGTCACCGTCTCTTAGGATCTCCTTCTCACTGGGAATACCGTGACAAACGACCTCGTTGATAGAGGTACATACACTTTTAGGGAACCCCTCATAGTTTAAGGGGGCTGGAATCGCTCCATGCCCTACCGTATAATCATACACCAATTTATCGATAACAGCTGTAGACATACCTTCTTTAATCTCCTTCTGGATTAAATCCAGCACCCCTGTATTGATCACGCTACTTCTGCGGATGCCCTCAATCTGCTCTGGAGTCTTGATAAGCTTGCGGGTGGGTACTAAATGTCCTTTATTTTGGATATATAGGATTTTCTTGTCTAATTCGGTGAGAGGTTGCCCCTTGATAGGCTTCCAATTGTTTACTGTTCTACGTGACATATTAATTCGTTTTGCTCAAAATGTAGTGTAAAGGTATGACTTTTTAAGATACCCTGTCCTGTAGATACTCTTTATTTATCCAAATAGCTCTTCTTGAAGATATCTATACAAAGAAGGAATAAGGATAATAACAACGGCCCGAAGATGATCCCCATAAATCCGAATAAGGACAACCCGATTACGACTCCGAAGACGGTGATTAACGGATGTATATCCGCCAACTTCTTTTGTAGGATAAAACGAATCAGATTATCGACGTTCGTAATAACAAGCAAGGCATAAATAGCCAATCCCAAGGCATGTACCCAATCTCCGTTTAAAGCCATATAAGCCGCCAACGGAACCCAGACCAATGCGGTCCCTACAATGGGAATGATCGTAGCGATACAAGTGAGAAACCCAAATAACAGCGGATCGGGAGTCTGAAAGATAAAGTAACCGATCACTGCTACGATACCTTGTATAACCGCCAAAAGAGGGATACCTATGGCGTTTGATTTTACGATCATATTGATCTCGTTGAGTACCTCATCCTTGTTTTGATCACTGAAGGGGAATAAGGTGTATAGATAGTTTTCCATTTTTCTTCCGCCTATCAGCATGAAGTACAGAATGAAAATCAAGACGACGACATTTACGGCGAAACTGCTTATGCTACCCACTAAAAACTGTCCGATTTGTGGGAGTATAGAGGCCGCTTTTAATAAGTTTCCTCTATCCAGTACATCAAACCCGGTCTTTTCCTGAACTAGATCCGCTATATGTTGGCCTGTATTTAGCAGTACAGTCGGGTCTAAATTAATATTTTGAGTTTTGTTGATTACCAACCAGATCGCCAATGTGATTGGGATTAAGAAACATAAGATTGTTTCCCCCAGTAACAGTAAAGCTGCAAAAGCCGGTCTCATATTTAGCTTTTCTGTCAGATGGAACATCTGTCCACGCAGCAATATATAGATGGTGAATGCTCCAAGTATACCTCCAAGAAACGGGGTAATCTTAAAAAATAGAATTACCCCTAGTCCTAATATAATGGTGATCAATGAGTATCTCCAGTAATGTTCTTTTACGTTTTCCATATACATTCATGCCCTTATTTATCTAAAAACAAGATAGGAGAAGTCATTGTTTATTGGATTTCTTATTCTTTGGAGAGCCGTTTACCTTCGATGAAGGTCTCTTGAATCTCTATATCGTTGTTGAAAATGATGATATCGGCATCCTTTCCTTTCTCCAATGTTCCTTTACGGTCTAAAATACCCATTAGGCGGGCTGGGCTTTCGGAAGCCATACGAACAGCGTCGTGCAATGGAATTTCCGCTTTCTCGACTAAGGTACGGATCAAGCGGATTCCGGTAGCTATACTTCCTGCGATAGCTGAGCGATCGGCTAATTTACATACGCCTTCCTCGATAATTACCCGGGAGTCCGGAAAATGTTCCGTACCGTTATCGCAAGCGGCGGCGGCCATTGCGTCCGTGATTAAGGACGTACGTTCTACCCCTTTGATTTGATATACCAACTTTAAGATTGCTGGTGGTACGTGGATACCATCGGCTACAACTTCAACGGTCATATCTTTCATGAGATAAATACCTTCTACCGTTCCTTCATGTTTATACTCACGGTCTTTATGGACGGAAGTCATGGCATTGTAGAAGTGGGTAGCATGGGTGAATCCGGCTTCGTATGCTTTTTTCACTTGGAGATAATCGGCTGTGGTGTGGGCTAGTGAAACCAACACACCATGAGCTGACGCATATTTACCGAATTCCAAGGCCCCGTCAAGCTCGGGGGCGGCGCTCCAGCGTTTAATACATTGGGTACTGTTTAGTAATTCCTTATATTCTTGGGGATCGGGCGGGTAAATATAATTAGGGTCTTGTCCGCCTTTCATAGCCATATTCAAATAGTTGCCTTCGAGATGTAATCCCATGATACGGGCCCCCTGTTCCGGGTGGTTCATGATGTGCTCGCAGGTCTTGATCGCTTCCCGGAAGGTCTCGATAGGGGCCGCTGCCAATGTAGGATATAAAGCTGTTGTTCCCTGTAAAGCATGTGCTCTTGTGATCGCATAGAACGCTTTCGGGGTAGCTTCCGTGAAATCATGTCCGTTGCCGCCGTGTACATGCGTGTCGATACAGCCGGGAGCCACATAATATCCTTTTGCGTCGATGATCTCCGCATGAGGAATCTCCCGGTTTTGCCCGGTGATATCCACTATTTTCCCATCTGAGATGATGATTTGCCCGTTTGGTAGGAGGCCCGAAGGAGTTAATACTTTTGCGTTTATGATTTTAAGAAATGCGCTTTCCATATATTTTGTTTTTAGTCTTTTGGAATCAGTAATAAGTTATCCTTATAGGACAACGGGGGATTATATTGGATTTCCCGGTTGCCCCTCGGGGTAGCGGATCGTAAGAGTGGTGACTGGCCGGTTATCTCGTAAATAGCTTGTCCTAATAAAGGATCCTTCAAATCTCCGAATTCAGCTAGATCACTCTTGAATTCATCAATAGCTATATCGGGATGAAATCCGTCTTCATAATCAGCTTCCCGATCCTTATTATAAATATGGAAAGTGACGGGAGAAAGTATCCAGCCATATTTTTTAGATTCATTGTAGATCGTCATACCGACGGTCTTGCCAAAAGTCTGCTTACCGATAACCCGAACGTCTAGATAAGATCGTAGCGAGTTAATGATAAGTTCGGAGGCAGAAGCCGTAGTTGAACCTGTCAAAACAAATAGCCGTTGTAGGTTTAAGTTTCCCGCCATGACCTCGGTCGTTTTGAGTAAAGGCAAGGTCTCATTTTTATTGGAGTTTTTATCGTTATACTCCATGATACATAAAGGTTCTCCTAAAACGTTTTCACGGACTAATAGCGAAGCCAGTAATTGGGCGCAATTGACAAGCCCACCCCCATTATAGCGTAAATCAAGTACGAACTCATTGACGTTGCGGCTTTTGAATTTTTCGAAGAGTTGTTGCAAATAAAGATTATAACTAGTGTCGCTATAATCGTATTCATCTGGTCTGGAGGCGAAATGGTTGTACATCAAATAGCCGATTCGCTTATTGCCATATGTGTATACGGAATCTTTTAGGAATGGGGTGTCTTCTACCGTTCGGGATGCGTTCAAGGTAACTCTTCGGGTGGAGACGAATCCCTTGGTGTTTCCTATTTCTTTTCCTAGTTGGAGGGATACGCTGCCTCCGCTTCTCAACACATCATAGTCTTGGATAGAACCCAAGGAGCCGTTTACACCAAGTATCCAGTCTCCCCGTTTCAATCCGGCTTCTTCGGCGGGTGAATCCTTTAATACATAAAGGACAATGGCTATTTTATAGGTACTGCCTCCGTCTTTAAGGTTGGAAGTCGCGAAATCGAATCCATATGAGTTGTTCGCGTCGTAAATGCTCTTTGTTACGGTCGCTTTCTCTAATTGGGAAAAGTAATGATGACCTTCAGGAAGATCTTTCCCGTCTTTATCGGATAACAGGCCCTTGAAGAAGGTCTCCGGATCAAGACTAAAGTCCAAGGAACTTTTATCCGGGAACTCGGAATACCAAAGATAATTCTCTCGCATCGTTTGCTCGATCCATTGATTTACTTCATTGTCGGTTGCCGGAATGTCAATATCATCTTTCTCGCAAGCGGAGAATGCTAAAAGGCCAAGGATAACGATCGTATAATACTTATAATTCATAGTGGATATATATTAAAAACAGCCCTTCTCTCAATAACGGAAAAGGGCTGTTGATATTGTTAAGGACAAATATACGCTATATTTTCTTCTCGATAACCGCTTGAACAACATTTAATACATAATCGCCCAGCTTTTCACTTTCACTAACCATGTCCATGTAATAAACGCCATCTTGATATTGGTACAGCTTATTGTTGATATCTTCGATATTCCGGCTCTTCAACTGGTTACGATAGTTGTTGATCTCGTTCTCTATGTTATAAGAAGGATTGATATCATCATGTACGAGTTCCGGTTTATGCAAAATTAGGTTCATGCGATTTAACGCCCCGGATACCAGCTCGAACATATGATCCAAGTGCTTGTTTTGCTCCTCCGTGAATTCGGATTTGAACTCGTTTCTGCGTTTGATACTTCGGGCAAGGTTATTACAAGAATCTGCTATACTCTCGATTTCCGAGACGGCACGTAGCATGATACGGATTTCTTCCTTACTTTCAGAACTCAAACGGCCTTCCGATACTTCAGTCAAGTAATTTGCGATCTCGATCTCCATGCGGTCGCTGATATTCTCGTATTTCTCGATGCGGCTATAAGTCTTGAGGAAGGTCTCCTCATTCTTCTCGTAGAATAATTCTTTCACCATATTAAACATCCTAGCCGTACGCTCGGCGAATAATGAGATTTCTTTATGAGCTTGTAGGATGGAAAGCTCGGCGGTGGATAACATACCTCCCGTGATATAGCGAAGGCGGTATTCCTCGTCTTCCACCTTGGGCTTGATAAGCGTACATACGGTCTTTTCGATCAAGCTTACGAACCAGATCATAATGAAAGTATTACTGATATTGAATGCAGTGTGGAACGCTGCCAGTTTAAAGGATACCGCCACAGCCGGATCACTGACCTTCATTACATGGGTAACAAACCATGAGACGGCATTCGTGAAAGGGTAGAAGAGCACCAAAACCCACATGACACCGAAAACGTTGAAAACAAGGTGCGCTAACGCGGCTCGTCGTGCTTGTGTGTTTCCGGTTAATGCGGCTAAGTTGGCCGTAATCGTAGTTCCGATATTCTCGCCTAATACCAAAGCGACTCCCAAATGGTAATCGATCCAGCCGTTGGCACACATAATCAATGTAATAGCCATCGTGGCGGCGGAGGCTTGTACGATCATGGTTAAGATCGCTCCGATAAATAAGAACAAGATGATGGAGAAAAATCCCATATCCGTATAATTCTGCACGAAAGCCAGCATTTCCGGATTCGCTCCGAGGTCCGGGGCGTTTGCCTTTAAACTTTGAAGACCCATGAACAGGAACGCGAAACCAAAAACAAATTCACCAATTGATTTACGAGAGCTTTTTCCTGAGAAGAAGAGTGGGAGAGCGAAAGCTAAAAGGGGAAGGGCGAATGCGGCGATATCGACCTTGAAACCGAGGGCGGAGATAAGCCATGCCGTTACCGTGGTTCCGATGTTGGCACCCATAATGACTCCGATGGATTGGGTCAATGTCAAGAGTCCGGCATTCACGAAACTCACGACCATAACCGTCGTAGCCGATGATGATTGGATAAGAGCCGTTATTAACACCCCGGTGAGCATACCGGTTACTCTGTTCGTGGTCATTGCGGTTAGTATTCGTCGTAAACTGTCACCCGCAAATTTTTGTAACCCTTCACTCATGATCTTCATTCCGTACAAGAACAGCGCCAAGGAGCCGATCAGCCGGAGAAAATCAAAAAAAGAATAGTCCATTTAAATTACGTTTAAGTGGATTGTATATCCGATTAATATTCCTAACTTTAGGGGGCGAATTTACAAATAATAACTGAGATAGTATGTCTGAGACAATAACAATTTACTGCAAAAATAATAATACCTACAAGGATGTACCCATTGGTTCTTCGTTGTTGGACATTTATACGGCGGTTGGCGCTCCGCTTCGGTACAGGCCGATGAACGCGCAAGTGAATAATAAGACGGAAAGCTTGAACTTCCGTTGCTGGCAACCGAAGGATATCGAATTTATCGACTATACTCAATTATCCGGATTGAGAACCTATGTCCGCTCGCTTTGCCATATATTTTCCAAGGCGGTGTATGATATTTGGCCGACGGCGACCTTAAATCTGGAACATCCGGTGTCGAAAGGTTACTATTGCGTGATCCATAACGGCAAGAACATCGATCTGGAGACGATCGAGAAGATCAAGAAACGTATGTGGGAGTTGATTGACGCGGATCTTCCTTTCCTCCATAAGAGTGTCCGTACGGTGGATGCCGCCGTATTGTTCAGGGAGCGGGGTATGAATGATAAGGCTCGCTTAATAGAGACGGCGGGATTGCCTTATACCTCTTATTATGAGTTGGAAGGTTATATCAACTTCTTTTATGGCTGTTTAACCCCTTCGACCGGCTATATCCAATTGTTTGACTTGGAACCGTATATGGATGGCGTTTTGCTCCGTATCCCGAAGCAGACCGATCCGATGGAATTGCAGCCTGTCATCAAGCAGGATAAGATGTTCGAGGCTTATAAGGAACACCTTACATTGCAGCGGACTGTCGGCTTAGATAATGTGGGGGATTTGAATTTAGCGATAGAGAAAGGCCGCTCTCAGGATATAATCCTTGTCTCTGAGGCGATGCAGGAAAAACAGGTTGCCAAGATCGCCGAAAAGATCGCCGATGGATATAAAGAGGGCATCCGTATCGTCTTGATCTCCGGCCCTTCTTCTTCGGGAAAGACTACGTTTTGCAAGCGTTTGCAAGTACAATTGACGACTAACCTGCTTCATCCGGTAGGAATTTCCTTGGATGATTATTTCTTGAATCGGGAAGATACACCGAAAGATGAGCATGGCGAGTATGATTTTGAATCTTTGTATGCGCTGGATTTACCTTATTTTAATAAGGATTTGAAGAAGTTGTTATCCGGGGAAGAGATCGATTTGCCGACTTTTAATTTCGAGACCGGCCAACGGGTTTTCAAAGGGAAGAAGCTTAAGCTTCGTGAGAACTCGATCTTGGTGATAGAAGGTATCCATGCCTTGAATCCGGAGCTGACGGAGTTTATCGACGATAAATATAAGTATCGGGTGTATGTCTCGGTCTTGACCTCTATCTCCTTGGATAACCACAACTGGATACCCACGACGGACAATCGCCTGCTGCGCCGTATCATCCGGGATTATCGCTTTAGGGGATATTCGGCGGAAGATACGATCAACCGTTGGCCGAGTGTTCGCCGGGGTGAGGACAAATGGATCTTTCCGTATCAGGAGAATGCGGACGCTATGTTTAATAGCGCCATGTTGTATGAGTTGGCCGCTTTGCGGAAATATGCGGAACCGATCCTAGCGCAAGTACCCGAGAGCAATAAAGCGAATGCCGAGGCATATCGTTTGCTTCGTTTCCTTCGCTACTTTAATTATATCCCTACGGAAGAGTTGCCGGGAACTTCTTTGCTCCGTGAATTCTTGGGGGGAGGAAGCTTCAAGTACTAGGTAGAATCAGACTCTATAAAGCCTTTAAAAAAAGACGTACGTGTTTTTCCGAAAACATGTACGTCTTTTTTTGAAAACACGTACGTGTTTTTATGTTACCCCTTTTTGACAAAATGTTTCGGGGCCCGGATTTAAGCTGTTTGTTATTTGGAGGCCGGGCAATGATCCGTCGGGCAAAAGATCATGCACCTTGTTTAGAACTATTATAGTTTAATAGCTGTACTGTTAAAACTAAAAACTTATATTTGCATGTTGATAAATAAGAGGGCGGGTGATTGTCCTGCCCTTACAGTGCAATGAGTTAGATTATGTTAAAGCAACAGTTACAACAAAAGTTACAGCAAAAGCTATCCCCTCAGCAGATACAGTTGATACGGCTTCTGGAGCTTCCCGCGATCGAGTTGGAAGAACGTGTGAGGCATGAGCTGGAAGATAACCCAGCCTTGGAGGAAGGAAAAGAGCCTGTTGATGATTTTGAACGAACTGAAAGCGAGGAGGGGGGAGAAGAGATCCCTTCTGTTGATACTGAGACCGACCTTTCTTTGGGAGATTATTTAACGGAAGACGATATACCTGATTATAAGCTACGGGAAATGACCGAGCGTGCGGAACGGAAAGAGGATGTCCCCTTCTCCGTAAGCCAATCCTTGAATGAGTTTCTGTTACAGCAGCTCGGGTTAAGGGATTTACCGGATAAGCAAATGAAAATAGCGGAGTATATCATTGGAAATATCGATGATGACGGTTATTTGCGCCGGGACCTTTCGGCGATAGCGGACGATTTGATCTTCCAAGCCGGACAAGAGGTAGATGAGAAGGAGATCGAGTCTATCTTGAATATCATCCAAGATTTTGAGCCTGCCGGGGTAGGTGCCCGTGACTTGAAAGAATGTCTGTTGATCCAGCTGGATAAGAAGGAGAATACTCCGGTTACAAATTTGGCGATTCGTGTTTTGACCGAATATTTCGAGGAGTTCACCCGCAAACATTACGATAAGATCTTACGAGGTCTCGATATCGATGAGGAAACGTTAAAGAAGGTCATTCACGAGATTACTATGTTAAATCCGAAACCCGGAAGTAGTTGGGGTGGTTCTATGGAAGTGGCGATGAGCCAGATCATCCCGGATTTCGTGGTGGAAGCGCATAATGGAGAGCTTATCTTGAGCATGAATAACCGGGGGGTACCGGATATGCGTATCAACCGGGAGTATGCCGAGATGTTTCAGGATTATACGGCGAATAAGGCGAACCAAACCGCTGAGAGGCGGGATGCCGTACAGTTCGTGAAACAAAAGTTGGATTCCGCCCAGTGGTTCATCGACGCTATCAAGCAACGTAATGAGACCTTGCAGCGTACCATGGAGGCGATTATCTATTTACAACGGGACTTTTTCCTGACAGGCGATGAGGCTACCCTCCATCCCATGATCTTGAAAGACGTAGCGGAGCGTGCGGGATATGATATCTCCACTATTTCCCGGGTAAGTAACAGTAAATATGTGCAAACGAATTTCGGTATTTATCCGTTGAAATACTTTTTCTCCGAGTCTATGCAGACCGATACCGGTGAGGAGATCTCGACCCGTGAGGTGAAAAAGATCATGAAAGAACATGTAGATGCCGAAGATAAACGAAAACCGTTGACCGATGAGGAGTTGGCTACGATCCTGAAAGAAAAAGGGTATGTCATCGCCCGGCGTACGGTAGCGAAATACAGGGAGCAACTGGGGATTCCGGTAGCTCGTCTGAGAAAAGAAATATAAAAGCGTATGAAACTATTCTCGAATATAATATCCTTCGTGTTCCATCCGTTGCTTATGGTGACCTATGGGATCGTGTTGGCGTTGATGTTTACATTTCTCGCCATTTACCCGTTACCTGTGAAGCTGCTGATTGCCGGAGGTACCTTTATTTCGACAGCGATAGTTCCCGGGCTTTTCATCTTCTTATTGGTGAAAAATGGCGCGGCCGGCGATATAGAGCTTTCCGACCGGAAGGAGCGAGTGGTTCCTTATCTGATTTTTATCACTTCCATCTTGGTATGTATCTTTTTCCTGTATAAGATGCTGATGCCGTTTTGGTTGTTAGCGATGCTGATCGGGGCTTGCGTAGCCTTGGTAATCGCCTTATGCATCAATTTTGCTTGGAAGATTAGCGCGCATGCCATTGGTATCGGCGGGTTACTGGGCGGTATTATGGGAGTGGCGCGTATCCATATGATAAATCCCTACTGGGCTTTTATAGTCGTGTTGATCGTGGCTGGTTTATTAGGTACCTCGCGTATCTTTTTAAAAAGGCATACACCAATGCAGGTATATGCGGGGTTTTGTCTGGGATTTATATGTACCTTTGTAGCCTCATTAATGAGTTATATCTATTTATTCATCTAATAAAAACACTAAAATTATGAATTTTCCTGCAGATTTAAAGTACACAAAAGACCATGAGTGGATTCGTGTAGAAGGTGACGTAGCTTATGTTGGTATTACTGATTACGCTCAAGGCGAGCTAGGTGAGATCGTTTATGTAGACATTACGACAGAGGGGGAGACCGTCGCTAAAGAAGAGGTGTTCGGTACGATTGAAGCTGTTAAGACTGTTTCCGATCTTTTCATGCCGGTTAGCGGAGAGGTTTTGGAAGTAAACGCTGAATTGGAAGACGCTCCTGAATTGGTTAATGAAGACGCTTATGGTAAAGGTTGGTTAATCAAGATTTCTCTTACGGACGCTTCTGAGTTGGAGGAACTATTATCCCCTGAAGACTATCAAAAATTAATCGCTAAATAAGAATGACACCTGTTGTAAGTATTATCATGGGTAGTACCTCGGATCTACCCGTTATGGAGAAGGCGGCTAAGTTCTTGGATGAGATGGAGATCCCGTTCGAAATGCATGCTCTATCCGCGCACCGTACTCCCGCTGAGGTGGAGGCTTTCGCCAAAGGAGCTAAAGGACGTGGAATCAAGGTTATCATCGCCGCTGCCGGAATGGCCGCTCATCTTTGCGGTGTGATCGCTTCCATGACGACGGTTCCCGTGATCGGCGTGCCTATCAACTCTACGCTGGACGGTATGGATGCCTTGTTGGCTATCGTACAGATGCCTCCGGGAATCCCTGTGGCTACTGTCGGCATCAATGGCGCTTTGAACGCTGGTATCCTTGCGGTGCAGATGCTTGCCGTCGGCGACGAGCAACTTCAGGAGAAGCTATCCGCTTATAAGGAGGATTTGAAGAAGAAAATCGTGAAGGCTAACGAGGAGTTGGCTAAGGTTTCTTTTAAATACAAAACTAATTAATTGAAAGTTGAAAGTTGAGAATTGAAAATTAAGGAGAAAGTCTCTCTTTAGGTTTTCAGTTCTCAACACTCATTCTCAATTTTCAATTCTCAATTTTCAATTAACAATGGCTTACTTTAATTACAACCGCCGTAAATCATCCGTTGCCCAAATCGGTGACACACCCATGGGAGGTGAGAATCCTATCCGTATTCAATCCATGGCTAATGTATCAACGATGGATACGGAGGCGGCGGTAGCTCAAGCGATCCGTATGATCGAGGCGGGAGCTGAGTATGTGCGTTTTACGGCACAGGGGGAACGGGAAGCCCGAAACTTGGGCGAGATTCGTAAACAATTGAATGAGCAAGGGTATACGACTCCTTTGGTCGCTGATATCCATTTTAATCCTAGAGCGGCTGATGCCGCCGCCGGTGAGGTGGAAAAGGTACGTATCAATCCGGGAAACTATGTAGATAAGGTAAAGACATTCAGCCATCTTGAATATACGGATGAGGAATATGCCGCCGAGATCGAGAAGATCCGTGAGCGGTTCGCCCCTTTCTTGAATATTTGTAAGGCACATGGCACCGCTATTCGTATCGGTGTGAATCATGGCTCGCTCTCCGATCGTATCATGAGCCGTTATGGTGATACGCCCGAGGGGATGGTAGCGAGTTGTATGGAGTTTCTTCGCATTTGCCGGGAGGAGAATTTCCCGGATGTGGTTATTTCGATTAAGGCTTCCAATACCGTTGTCATGGTAAGGACCGTGCGGCTGTTAATTCGTACGATGGAGGCCGAGAATATGCATTACCCCTTGCACCTTGGGGTAACGGAGGCGGGTGACGGTGAGGACGGGCGTATCAAGAGCGCTGTCGGAATCGGTACGCTTCTATGTGACGGTATCGGTGATACGATCCGGGTTTCCTTGAGTGAGGACCCCGAGGCGGAAATGCCGGTAGCGCGTAAATTGGTGGATTATATTAGGGAACGGGAAAATCATCGTCCTATCGAGGCTTCGATGGCTCCCGGTTTCGATACGGTGGCGACATGCCGTCGTATAAGCCGTGTGGTGGAGGGTATCGGAGGTACTTTCCCGCCAGTCGTGATCTCCGATCGTAGTAGCGGGGATTTTGAGTTTGATCATTTGTCCTTGCCGGACTATATATATATAGGAAAGGAAGATCCGGATAATTTGCCGGATAATTTCCGTTTATTGGTAGACGCTCATTTTTGGAAAGAGCGTCCGAATGCTTTTCCTTGCTTCATCGCCTCGGAGGCGGAGGAGTTAAAGGATTACGATTGTCCGCTTAAGTTTATCCGTCTGACGTATATGGATCTTACGGATCGTATGTTGGAGATCTTGAAAGCGGATAAGACCGTGGTGGTTTTATTAAGTACACATCATCGGAATGGGGTTGGCTCGCAACGTGCGGCTATGCATAAATTGCTGATGGCGGGTTGTGACGTGCCGGTTGTCTTGCATCGTGATTTCTGGGAGACGGATGTGGAGTTGTTGCAACTGAAATCCGCCGCCGATTTCGGTACGCTTTTGCTGGATGGTTTCGGGGATGGCTTGATGCTGCACAATGAGGGATGCGAGGCGGTTGTCTCGGATCGCTGTATGTTCGGGATCTTGCAGGCTACAAGAACCCGTATCAGTAAGACGGAATATATCTCTTGTCCGAGTTGCGGACGTACCTTGTACGACCTGCAAACAACGATCGCCCGTATCAAGGAGGCTACTTCCCATTTAAAAGGCTTGAAGATCGGTATCATGGGCTGTATCGTAAACGGCCCCGGCGAGATGGCCGATGCCGACTATGGTTATGTGGGTGCCGGACGTGGACAAATCAGCCTGTATAAAGGTAAGGAATGTGTCCTCAAGAATATCCCCGAGGAAGACGCTGTAGAACGTTTAGTTCAGTTAATAAAAGAGAACGGGGATTGGGTTAATTGATTGACTATTGACAATTTGTTTATCTTTGCAAGTATGAAAGTAAGAATTATCAATAAATCGCATCACCCGCTGCCGGGTTATGCGACTCCTTTATCTGCCGGGATGGATATCCGGGCGAATTTGTCGGAATCGGTTGTGTTGAAACCGTTGGAACGTAAATTAATCCCGACCGGACTTTATATCTCGCTGCCGGAAGGCTATGAGGCCCAGATGCGTCCTCGTAGCGGGCTGGCTTTAAAGCATGGGATAACCCTGCTGAATACGCCGGGTACGATCGACGCCGATTATCGGGGGGAGATCGGTATCATTCTCGTGAATCTATCTTCCGAGCCTTTTACGGTGAATGATGGTGAGCGTATCTGCCAAATGGTTATAGCCGCTCATAGCCATGTGGATTGGGAGCCCGTGGAGACGTTGGATGATACCGAGCGGGGAGCCGGGGGATTCGGTCATACCGGAAAAGAATAAGAATAATAAGGTTAACAAGAATAATAGGATGTTTAAGCAACTGATATATCTCATCTCTTTCCTCTCGTTGGTCGCTGTGCTCCCGGCTGGTGCTACAGAAACGGAGAAGGATCAACGTAAATTCGATTACTTCTTTTATGAGGGCTTGAACTTGAAGAACGCCGGGAAATTCGACGCCGCTTATGATGCCTTCAACCATTGCTTGGCGATTGACTCGACGGCGGCTCCGGTCTTGTATGAGCTTTCTTCTTTTTATGTGCAGCTGAACCGTCCAGAGAAAGCGGTCGAGATGTTGAAAAGAGCCGTAGCCAACAGCAAGGATAATTTCACGTATAAAATGGCATTGGCGTCTATCATCCGGAATCTGGGTATGTATGGCGAAGCCGCCGAGGAGTACGAGGAATTGGTTCGTGATTATCCGGAGAAGGAGGAGTTGAATTATTATCTGGCCGATGCCTTGACGCAAGCCGGCGAGATCGGGAAGGCGATCGAGGCTTATGACGCATTGGAGTCGGTTATGGGTATGAACGAGGCGATCTCCATGCAGAAATACAAACTGTACGTCCAGTTGGAGAAACCGGAAGAGGCTTTCAAGGAGATCGAGAAGCTAGCGGCTAAATATCCTATGGAGGCCCGTTACCAGATCGTATTGGGCGATCTTCATTTGGAAAACGGGGAGATGGACAAGGCTTTGGCTTGCTATCAAAAAGCGAATGAGATTGATCCGACCGACCCTTATTATATCGTCTCTATGGCCAATTACTACGAGGCGAAAGGGGATAAGGAGGCCGCCGAGCAACAAATCCGCAGCGCTTTGGTAAACGAGAAGCTGGACGTGGAGACGAAAGTGAACATCCTTTCCCGGTATATCTTGAAACTGCAACAAACGAAGCAAGGAACTGAGAACGCGAACCATTTATTCCAAACTCTTTTGGAGCAACATCCGGAGGATATCGACTTAAAACTGATGTATGGCGGTCTCTTGATGGCCCAAGGAAAGACAGAGGAGGCGAAATTCCAGTTCCAGTTGGTAACAGAGATGGAACCGGGTAACGCCGGGGCTTGGCAGCAATTGCTGAATCTGGCTTTGAAAGGGGAGGATATCCCGGAGGTCATCCGTATCTGTACGGCTTGTATGGAGCTTTTCCCCGAGTCGCCGGAATATTACTTCTATCTGGGTATCGCTTACTACCAACAACAGAAATATCAAGAAGCCTTGAATACCTATTATGCGGGCTTGAATATCATTCCGAAGGAGAACCTGCCGCTGAAATCGGATTTCTACGGCCAGATCGGTGATATTTATTACCAGATGGGGCAATTGGATCAAGCGTATAAAGCGTACGATGAGGCATTGAAGTACAATGACAAGAACGTGGTCGTACTGAACAACTACAGTTACTTCCTTTCCTTGGAGAAGAAAGACTTGAAGAAGGCGGAGCGTATGAGCGCCCAATGTATCAAGCTGGAACCGGACAACGCCACGTATCTGGATACCTACGCTTGGATCTTCTTCGTACAAGGAAACTATACCTTGGCGAAAATCTATATCGAGAGCGCTTTGGAGAAAGATAAGACAAAGAGCGCCGAACTCGTGGATCATTATGGGGACATCCTTTTCATGAACGGTGATAAGGAAAAAGCGGTGGAGCAATGGAAAAAGGCGAAAGAGATGGGGAAGGATTCCGAGATCTTGAACCGTAAGATCGCCGAGCAACAATATATAGAAGACGAGAACGCGAAATGAAAAGAGACTATTTCTTGACCTTCCTGTTATGTGGAGGTCTTTTACTTTCGATGTTGACAGGCTGTAAATCGTCCAAGAAAGTCGGGACGGTGGAATCCGCTAGCGTGAAGGCTCATAATGAGTTCTTCCAGTCGGTGGAGGATCAATCCTTCCAGTTCCGTACCTTGACGGCTCGGCTGAACGTGGATCTGGATATCCCCGGTAAGCAAATGAGCTCTCGGGTGGATATGAAGATGGTCAAGGATAGCGCTTTCCAGCTGTCGGTACAGCCATTTCTCGGGATCGAGATCTTCCGTATCGAGTTGAGCCGGGATACGATCAAGGTGGTAGACCGCATGAATAAACGCTATATGATCGAGAATTATTCCAATTTGCAAGGACAGACTCCGATCGAGTTCAACTTCTATAATTTGCAGGCTCTTTTCACGAATCATCTGTTTATCCCGGGGGAACAAGGCGTTTCCCGTAAGCATTATAATCGGTTTAAGCTGAATCAAGAAGGTCCGGTCGCCGAGATCAAGACGAAGGATGCCATGGGGCTATTCTATACCTTTAAGGCGGACGGCGAGGAGAAACTTCTCTCTACCTATGTAGCGGACCCTTCCGATCGTTATGCCTTGCAATGGCTGTACGAGGATTTTCGCTTGGTGGATCGGCAGCCGTTCCCGATGTTGATGGATGTGCAGGTGTTGAAGAACGGGAATCCCGAGGGTGGGGTGAAGATCCATTACTCCCGTATCCAACTGGACGAGCCGCTCAAGTTGGATTTTTCGGTTCCTTCTAAATATAAGCGTATTACCTTTGCGCAAGTATTGAAAACGATTACGAATCTGAATCAATAATCTATCATGAGGTACGTCTGGATCGTTCTATTGGCATTGTCTTTATCTACCGTGGTTTACGGTCAGAAATCCGCTGCTGTCCGTCAGTTGGAGCAGCAGCGCAAGGAGGCGTTGGCCGATATCGAGGAGACGAATAAATTATTACAAGAGACGGCCCAGACTGCTAAAACTTCCCTGAACCGTTTGAATCTACTTTCCAAACAAATTCTTTCGCGTAAGAAAGTCATCAGTTTATTGAATCAAGAGCTGGATGAGATCGAGAAAGATATCTTGAATATCCAAGGCCAGTTGCGCACCTTAAAACGGGAACTGGGCGATAAGCAGACGAATTACGGTAAATCGATGCGAGGGCTTTATAAACGCCATAGCTCGCAAGATAAATTGTTGTTTATCCTATCCGCCGAAAGTTTCTCTCAATCCATGCGGCGTATGCGGTATTTGCGGGAATATGCGGATTGGCAGAAGCGGCAAGCGAATGACATCGTTGAAAAGCAGGCCGAGATCAGCCGCAAGCAAGCTGAGATGGAGAAGACCCGTGCCGAGAAGCGTGTCCTTTTAGGAACTCGTCAAGAAGAGAGTAAGAAGCTAGAAAGTGAGGAAGCTTCTCAGAAAGAGGAAGTCCAGCTATTGAATAAGAGACAAAAGGATTTGAAGGCGGATCTCCAAAAGAAGCGTCGTCAAGCCGAGGCTTTAAACCGACAGATAGAGAAGCAGATCGCCGAGGAGATCGCCCGTGCCGAGGCCGAGGCGAAAGCCGCCCGTGAACGTGCGGAACGTGAGCGTCGTGCCCGTGAACAAGCTGCCGCTAAGGGTAAACCCGTACCGGAGAGTAAAAACGAGCCGATCCGTGAGGAACGTGTGGCGGATACGAAAGGGGGCTATGCGATGACAAAGGCGGAGAAGCAATTGTCCGATAACTTCGCCAATAACCGGGGACGTTTGCCGTATCCGGTGGCCGGAAGACATACGATCGTCTCTACATTCGGCGAGCAACAGCATCAGGAGTTGAAATATGTTCGTACCAGTAATAGTGGTATCGATATCCAGACCTCACCCGGGGCGGATGCCCGTGCGGTATTCAATGGGGAGGTAACGCGTGTGTTCGTGGTGCCGGGGTATAATAATTCCGTAATCGTTCGTCATGGTAACTACTTGACGGTTTATAGCAATTTGAGTCAGGTATATGTAAAAGCAGGCGACCGGGTCTCTACCCGTCAAGCGATCGGAAGGATCTATTCGGATCCGGAGGACGGTAATTCCACGATCCTCCATTTCCAATTGTGGAAGGAAAAGACGAAGCTGAATCCGCAGCCTTGGTTGGAATAAAAGCGGTTGTGATATGTTAAAACTATGATGGGCATTATAAGGCTGTTACGATGCCTGTTGTAAGGATGCTAGAATGCCCATTGTAACAACCTTATAATGCCTATTGTAATTTTCTCGTTTAACGCTCGTTCAATACGTTGTATAACCCATTCAGATCATCGGCACCCACCAAGTCTACGCCTTCCTTGATGAAGAAGCGTTTGAACTGCTCGGTATCCGGGGCGCCCCACCAACGGAATAGTTTTCCCTCATCGTGGACTTTCCGGATGATCTCACGCATCTTCTGTAGTTGGTCGGCGGGCATCTCGCCTTCACCTTTCCAAGTGAAGAAATCGGAGTAATTATCGCTTATGACCGGAGCGAGGGAAGCAGGGATGCCCTGTCCCAGATCCTTTATTTGTCCGTCGAGGAAGGTGAAGCGGCTGTTCTCTTTCGGCAGGCTGCTCTTCGGACGGTCACCGGAAAGGAAGAAGAGGACGGCACCTTCTTTATATTCGCCGTTATCGACGGAACAGAAATATTCCTTGTAAGGTTCCATCTGTTTCTTTAATAGCTTGTACATCTTTTCGCCTTGTGCCTTGCAATCCACCATCAGGTAGAAAGGACGATCGCTATCGGGATAGACCTTACCTCCATTCGCTTGTATGCGGGCCACGAGCGGCTTGAGGTATAGGTTCTCGAAGGTAATGGCCGGATTGGGTTCCGGGCGGTCATGGGAAACGTATAGCTCGTCATCGATCAGCCACAGATCGGCCTCCACGCAGTTGAAGCGGAAGGACAAGGCGTCCAGCAGAGGTCTCTCCCGCCAGTAATCATTGTGCGAGAAGGCGTTGTAATGAATTGCGGAGGAGGCTTTCTGAATCGTCTGCTCCGTGGTTGTCTCCGCCACTTGAACTGTGTCCGATCCCTTCGGGGAGGAGCAAGCCGTACAGAGGGCGAGGGAGGTGATAAATAAGGATAGAATCTGTTTCATATACTAATTGTTTTTTGAGTCTAGTTGTAGATTTACTGTTTTATATGGTTTGCGTGCCGGGTTTTACGTTAGCCGTCTTCTGTTTGTCGCCCCAAAGGACGGTTAGTTCCAAGGGGACGTCGCTGGTAATTTCTACCTGCGGCTCTTGGGTAGCGGAAGAGCGGGCCTTGACTTTGATCGCTACCAGCCCGTCGAGGCCGAAAGGATAACGGTCGATGCCATAAGCCTCGGTCAAGTTCACGTCTACGGTCAATTTCTTCTCGTACACATTGGAGCGGATGCCGAAGATTTGCTCGATCAAGCCGGAGATCGGTGCCAGTCCGCCCCAGCCCACGAAATTCGGGCGAGCCATGAAGCCCGGCTCCTCATGTTCCGGAGCGTAGTATTCCCAGAACGTACCGGTATTCTTATACACCTTCAGGACGTTATCATAATGGTTGCGTGCGATCTCGTAAGCCAATTTACGATAGCCTTGTTGCAATAGGCCGGTAATCACCATATAGTTCGCTCCCGGCCATACGCCACCCTGCCAGTAGCGGCCGTTATCCTTGTATTTAGGATGGTTGGCGGCAAGGGAAGGGACGCGGTGCAGGCGGTTGAATGTCTCCTTGTTATCCAGCTCGGCCACGAAAGCATCCATGCGTTCCTTGGACAGGACATCGGTCAATAAGGCCCAGTATGCGTAGATTCCCTTGGTGGAGGAAAGGCTTCCGTCGGCGTATTGATCGAAAAGGAAATGCTCCTTCTCGTCCCATAGGTTCTCGTTGATATACTTCTTTAGCATCTTCTGCTCGTCCTCGAACTCCTCGATCTCCTGCCAACGCTCCAGATAGAAACCCATCTCAAGCAGATGCCCGGCGGTGAAGTATTGTTGCAAGCAAACGTCCAGCCAGATCATATGGCCGTGGCTGTATATCGGGTTGTATTTCGGTTCCACCCGGGGCATGTTGTCCATGCCGGTACCCCAACCGCTGGTCCAATACGTACCGTTGCGCCACGTATGGTTTAGCTTCAACCATTTATAATAAGCGCAAAGGGCGGGGAATATCTTGTGTAGGCGGTCTATATCGCCGAACTGCTTATAATAGACGATCTCACTCCAAGGGAGGATATTCGGTCCGGTGCTGGTCGGATCGTAACGCTCGAAACAGTCCGCTCCGTCCGCCTTGATCTCCCGGCAGATGAAACCGTCCGGATGTTGTTTGGCGTAGAAATTATCTAACGTACGTTGGAAGGGGAAGAAGCGGGTACCGAAACGGGCGAACATCATCATGAAGGCGGAGTCCCACATGAAGATATTGCCGTTGTAGGCGACATCGAGGTAGCTGCATACGAAACCGGAATCCGGTTCCGGGGCCTTGATGTTGCCGATGCCGATTTGCCAAGCCTTCCAGTACATCTCGATTTCCTTCTCGTGTCCGCTCCAAGTCGGGTCCGGGAGGATTTGCTTGGCCTCCTCGAAGGTTCCGGGCGTGATGGTCTCCGGTTTCGCCGTCCGGAACTCGTTCTCGGTCACGAAGGGTTCCTTCAGGTAGGTGTTCTTGTAAGGAAGATTGTACTTGGGGCGTTTCTCTTCCATTTTCTCTTGCGCTAAAAGGTTCCCGGCGGGAACGGAGGCCGCACCTGCTGCGAGAAGGGATTGCTTTAAGAAGTTTCGTCTTGTTGTCATTCCTTATGATATTTTTATTGGGGGAGAGAGGGAGAAGGTGTGCCTCAGTCGGTGAACACGGTCCTCCCGGTCGGGTACCGTAGTACTGCTAGTCAAGTACTGCTGTCCTGCTAGTCAAGTACCGCTGTCCTCTCAGCCAAAGTACTGCGGTACTTGACTAGCGGGATAGCCCTGTTATACTCTCCATCGGATGAATACTGTTTGATTATAGGTTCAGGAGCTTTTTGATCTTCCAGAAGATATCCGTATTCTCGAAGATACCCGTGAAGTTCTCGGCGCCCGGGCCGAAAGCATAAACGGGAACCATCACGCCGCTATGCCCTCCGGTGGAGAATTTACAAACGATACGGCCCTCGTTCAGATCCCCGTCCACCAAGGTAAGGCCACCGGTCTCGTGATCGGCGGTTACGACAACCAATGTCTCACCGTCTTGGGCGGCCCATTCGAAGATACGTCCGATCGTACGGTCGAAATCATGTGTCTCTTGCATCAACAGGTCGATATCGTTGAAATGTCCGTAATCATCCAATTGGGAGCCCTCTACCATCAGGAAGAAACCTTCCGGGTTTTGTCCCAGCAGATCGATCGCTTTCATCGAGGCACGAGCCAAGAGATCGCCTCGCTCGGCGGGAAGCGGGGTATCTACGGTATCGGTAACGCAGAATACCTTGCCTTTTTGAATCTTCGCCAGTTCCTCCCAGCTACGGGGAGTCTGGTAACCTTTCTCCCTTAATTCCTTGAACAAATCACGTCCGTCTGCACGGTTCTCGAATAGCTTGGAGCCGCCGCCGAATACGTAATCGACGCCACAGTTCACGTAATCCGCTACGATCTCGGCCTCGGCGTCGCGATCCGTATTGTGGCAGCAGAAGTCGGCGGGCGTAGCGTCCCATAGGCGACAGGTAACGGCGATGCCGCTTGACAGGCCTTTCTTATTCGCCAAGGTAGCCAAAGATTCCAAGGGCTTGCCTTCCGGGTCTACGCCTACCATATGGTAGTTCGTTTTATGGCCGGTGGCCAGTGCGGTACCTCCGGCTCCGGAGTCGGTGATGAGGCGGTTGGCGCAATAGGTTTTCGAGAGGCCGGTGTATTGGGAGTTGTCTAGCCAGAGCTTGCCCCGGTTGGCGGTCCAAGCGGAATACATGTGCATAAGGCTCATGCCGTCGCCGATCATGAGGATCACGTTCTTTATTTTCTTTCCGGTAGGGGGGACTAGTTTCTTGACCTCGTAAGGTTTCTCTAGTACATACGTTTGTTCTTTGTCTCGGCGACTTTGTGCCGCGGCCTCCGGAACGATCATGCCGGATAGCAGGATGGCTAAGGCGGATAGCACGGATAGAGTTGTTCTTCTCATATGATTCAGTATTTAATATTATCAATTTATATAAAGGTTCTCTGTTGGGATCGCGTCTAGTTTGGACATGCTTGGCGTACGCCAGCTCCAGCCTAGGTACTCACCCTCGTAATCCTCGAAATAATGCAAGGCGAAGGGGTGGTAGCCTTTTTGTAAGGGGATGCGTCCCGTCGCGTCGATGGCGGCGTGGGAGGCATCATTGTCCACTACCTTTTCTTTGCCGATATAGAGGACGCTACCGTCATCCGAGCGGGTACTGAACTCATAGACTCCATCTTCCGGGGCGTATATATATCCGGTGAAGATATAACCGAAATGATCCGGCAATTTAGCGTTCAGGATAGAAGGCTCAGGTATTGTTCCGGTCTCGACCACCTTCGCCTTTTGCAGATCGGCTACCCATTGGAACTCTCCTTCGTAATAAGTATAAGCTACCCCATGCTTCGTAGGCTGTATGGATAACGCGGGGCGTAATACGGCTTTTGTCGCTTGGATCGAGTACGTACGGCTGGGTACGAATCCCTTTTTATATCCTTTGACCTTGATAATCGTGGTCTCTTTTAAGACGAATGGCTCGCTGTATACCGGAGCGTTCTCATCCGGTTCCGATCCGTCAAGCGTGTAATGGATAACCGCCTCGGGTGTCGTGGATTTTAGTTCCGCCGTAATCTCACCTTCAAATAAATCCAGATCATTCGCTATGTAAGGGATAGAGACGGTAGGTTGCTCCGTATAGGAATAGGGAGCGTACTCGGGAGCGGTTCCCCAACGCTTGTCCGGTGTCGCCGAGAGCGTAAAGTCCAGCGTCCCCCCTTGCATCAACTGGTCGTAGGTGATGTAGCAATGCGATATCTCCTCGCCGTTTAAGGTAACCTTCGTGATATACTTGTTCTTATCCGGCTGGTTGGCGGTAATGACCAATGTCTTGCCATTGCCCAGCTTCATGTTCGCCTTATCGAACAACGGGGTCGTTAGGATAAACTGGTTGCTACCCGGACATACGGAGTAGAAGCCGAGGCTGCTCAAGATATACCAAGCGGACATCTGGCCGCAATCCTCATTGCCGATGATGCCTTCCGGCGTGGGCTGGTACATCTCGTCCAGCAAGCGACGGGTCCATTCCTGTGTCTTCCAGGGCTGGCCCACATAGCTATATAGGTAAGCCATGTGGTGGCTAGGCTCGTTGCCATGCGCGTATTGACCGACCAATCCGGTAACGTCTACCAGATCGCCGACTACCTCGGAGGTAACCATAAATAAGCTATCCAGATCAGCGATGAACGCCTCCCGGCCTCCGAACAACTGGGTCAATCCATATACGTCATGCGGGGTAAAGAAACGATATTGCCAGGCCGTAGCCTCCGTATAGGAACGTCCGATGGCGAATGGATCGAAAGGAGTCTCCCAATTCCCATCCTGCCGTTTGCCCCGGAAGAACCGGGTACTACCGTCGAATACGTTGATAAAATTCTGGGAGCGCTTGATGAACGTCTCATAATCATCCATATGTCCTAAAGCTTTCGCCATTTGTGCGATACACCAATCATCGTAGGCGAATTCCAATAGGCAGGAAACCGATTCTTTCTTGATATTCGTCGGGATGAAGCCTTCCTTTATATAATAATCCGCTCCTTTCTTATTCTTCTCAGCGGAGATCTTCATCGCTTCGAGAGCGTGTTCCGCGTCATATCCGCGAATACCTTTTAAATAAGCGTCCGCTATAATCGATGTGGAGTGATAACCGATCATGGTTCCGGTCTCGCCTGCCGATAAGGGCCATAACGGAAGCTCGCCGCTGGCGTCGTACATATCCAAGAGAGACTGTACCATATCATTCACCAAGGTAGTATCCAACAGAGTCATCATCGGATGCCAGGCCCGGAAGGTGTCCCAAGTGGAGAAGGTGGAGAATTGGCGGCGACCTGCCGGGATCGTCGCTACGCTCATGTCGTGACGGCGGTATTGTCCGTTCACGTCGCTCGCTATATTCGGAATGATCTTGCTATGGTATAGCGCCGTGTAGAAATTCGTGCGCTCGGCTTCGGTGCCTCCTTCTACCGTGATAACGTCCAGCTCTTTTTCCCAATCGGAACGTGTCGCTTGATGGATGGCATCGAAATCAAAGCCATAGGAATCCGTCTCTTGCTCAAGGTTCAGACGGGCGTTCTCCTCATTTACGATCGATACCCCGACTTTGCAGACGATGGGCTTTCCGGTAGTCGTATCGAAGGTAAGTACGGCTTGCCGTTCGGAAGGCTGTTCCATGGAAGAGAAGGGTTGCGAGAACTGCGCTACAAAGAAGACATATTGATTGTCTACCCAGCCCCGGGTACGCCGCATACCGGTAAGCTCATTCTCCCCAGTTTGCTTAACCCAGCCTTCGTATATATATTCGTTATCCAATAAATGGTCCATATCGACCACCAACGTAGCCTCTGTCTCTTTTTTATAGGTATATCGGTGTATCCCGACATGCGGGGTCGTGGTAAGTTCCGCTAATACACCTGCCTCCTTGAGATTCACCGAGTAGTAGCCCGGGGAAGCCTTCTCGTCCGAGTGCGAGAACGCTAAAGGTGTCTGGAGAGACGGGCGGAATAGGATATCGCCTAGGTCGATACATCCCGTACCGCTTAAATGGGTATGGGAGAAACCCATTAAGGTAGAATCGCTGTAATGATAACCGGAACAAGCGTCCCAGTTACCTTTCCGGGTGTCCGGGCTTAGTTGGACCGCTCCGTAAGGAGCCGTGGCCCCGGGATACGTGTGTCCGTGAAATCCCGTGCCGATAAACGGATTCACGGAATCGATGGGGGATTGTGGTGCTTGGCTACAGGCCGTGAATAAGGCTATTATCCCTGTACACAAGCAAGAAGAAAGCGTTTGAATTAATCTCATGGTATATTTTTTGTTTAATATATAGTATACAATAGGCAAAGGTAAGCTACCTATTTGAGATATGCGTTTTTACCCGGTAGAAAATAACACGGGCTGTTTCATTTTCTGAGACAGCCCGTAATTGAATCTTATTCGTACCTTGATCGGTTTAAAGGAGCCGGTTAATATCCCTCGTTCTGCTTCAATTGACCATTCGATTTAGTAATCTCTTCACTTGGATACGGGAATACCATCATATGCGCTTGATAGGCGTTTTTGTTGGTGTAATCTTCGTAACCAATAATCGTGAACGCAGATTCCGGATTCGCCCGGTCTTCATATCTGCGGATACGTGGATGTGCGTTCAACTCTTTATCGGCCAATGTCTTTATGTCGGCATTGGAAGAACGGCTCCAACGCTTTAAGTCGAATAGATGGTCTGTAAACTCAAAGGCTAATTCACAACGGCGTTCGTGATATAGATCCTTCATCGTGGCGGTACCGGTAAGCGGTGTCAAGTTGGAGCGTAGGCGGATACGGTTGATGTCTGCGGTTGCTTTATCGGCTTGACCTGTCATTAAATATGCCTCGGCACGGAACAATAACATTTCTGCGAAACGGATGATCGGGAAATTGACACGGACGGTAGGCCAGTCTCCGTTAGCACTCACGGCTCCTTCACCTACAGGGTCTGAGTATTTGAAAGCGTCCATGTATTTATTGATCATGAAACCAGCTTCAAGGTCGGAGGTAGACCAGAATTTGCGTGTCTCGCCGAAGAACGGGAACTCTTGGTTGTATTCCAAGATTGAGCGTACTAAACGGTCATTGCCTTTACCATCTTTCGCCATTTCTTCGTAGATGTCGTAAGAGGGCTTCATCTGTCCCCAACCATTATATTTGCCCCATCCTTTGTTCTCAAGGATAATGCCCGGGAATTCGGTACCGCCCGGTAGTGCGCCGCCGATACTCGGAATAGTCCAGAGATATTCGGCGTTCCAATAATCTTTCAAGTCAGACGAGAATAGTTCTGCGAATGTAGGAGCTAGATCTCGATTGTAGTTGTTCTCCAATTGATTGACCATCTCGATGACGTTGTTCCATTGGGTAGCATCCCAAGTAGCCCAGTAAGCATAAGTTTTCGCTTTGAACGCCACGGCAGCAGCCTGATGTGCCCGGCCCCGGTTGTCGGCGTCATAGGATTCGAAGTTTGGAAGGTAGGCGATTGCCTTGTCCATATCTTCGATGATCAGTTTATAATTGTCCATAACGGTAGCTTGCTGAGGCGGTATGGAGTTGTCGTAATCGTCGGGGAAGTCCTCGTAACGTACGAAAGGTACTCCTTGTTTATCCGTACCGTACCGATAAGCGATCAGATAATGTGCCCAGCCGCGACTGAAGTAAGCTTCGCCCAAGCTGCGTTTCTCGACGGCGGTCAGCGTCGTTCCCTTTTCTTTCTTCACTAATTCTTGGATGATCCAATTCGCACGGGACATAGTAGAATACATACGGCTGAATACATCTCTTAGAGGAGATTCATCACCGGTATAGGCTAAGGTCGCCAAAGAGTTATAACCGCGTGTACGTCCCCAAACAATGTCGCATGCGGCTCCCTGTTCCCAGAATAATTCACGGCCGTAACAACCCTCTTGATGGAATCTTTCATATAATCCGTCAATGGCATCAATGGCCTGTTGATCATTCAAGAAATAGGAGGTTGTAGTTGCGTTTCCTTCCGGCTGAACGTCGAGGAAATCGCTACAAGAACTACAAACCAATGCGGATAATGCTAATACTGTAATATATCTTTTCATTTTGATCCTTTGTTAATATGAATATCTTTTAAAATACCCGATTAGTATGTCAATTTGACTCCGACAGAGAATACGCGTGAAACCGGATACTTCAAGGCATCCCAACCGCCGGTTTCCGGGTCCATTCCTGAGTAGTTCGTGATCGTGAAGAGGTTCTCACCGCTAAGGTAAACAGACATCATGCTGTTGCGTTCTTGCAGGTGAGCGCATTTCCTGATAACATCACTCAAGTCATAGGATACGGTGAAGTTCTTCAAACGTAAGTAAGAAGCATTCTCCAGATACCAATCAGACGGTGTGCTAAAGTTGCTATTTGGGTCGTTTTTCGATAAGCGTGGAATATTCGACCCTGTATTCGACGGACTCCAAGCGTTCATGATCTCTTTTGAGCGGTTGAAGTTTCCTTCTACATCGCTTAAGGCCATATATTTACCTACATATAAAGCTTGTGCTCCACCTACGCCTTGGAACATAGCGCTTACGGAAAGCTTCTTCCAAGTGAATCCTCCGGAGAATGAGAATGTAGTTTTAGGTGTAGCGCTACCGCAGTATTGACGGTCTTCATCATTGATAACTCCATCACCATTGGCATCGACGAATTTCAAATCGCCGGCTACAGCGTCCGGTTGGATTCGTTTTCCGTCTTTGTTTACATAAGCGGCTGCCTCTGCGTCGCTTTGAAAAATGCCGTCAGTCTTGATCAGATAGAAAGAGGCCAGCGGTTCTCCTTCGGCTGTTTGATACATATATGGAAGGTTACGATAACTTCCATCGAAATATGCATCATTTTTGGTGATACCTGTCCAAACGCCCGGGATTCCGTCTGCGTTCTTTACCCCAATATCAGAAACCCAGTTCTTTAGATAAGAGAAGTTTCCGGAAACGAAGTACGACCAATCTTTATTTACTTGTTGGTTCCAATTGATTTGTGCCTCGAAACCTCGGTTGCGGACTTCACCTTGATTGACTAACATGGCATCGATACCGATCGTTCCCGGCCAGTTCATCGTTTGCGACTGGATCAAGTTGAACGTGCGTTTGTCGAAATAGTCGAATGCCATGCTCAAGCGATTGTCGAACATGTTCACATCTAGACCTAAGTCCCATTGCTCGGAAGTTTCCCATGTTAAGTTGGGATTTAATGCGGTAGAGTTATAGACGAAGTTTCCCCAAATCTTGTTCGATTCTACGCCGTACTGTGCCTGCTCCGACCAATAATTCTTACCTAATAAAGCTGATTTGTAATTGTAACCGATAGATCCCAGATTACCGACACGTCCCCAAGAAGCACGGATCTTCAATAAATTCAGTGTCTCGCTCTTCGGGAAGAAAGATTCATTAGAGATTTTCCATCCGGCTGTTACGGCAGGGAAGTCGCCATAGTTATTATCTTTAGGTAGACGGCCTGCGTAATCACGACGCCAAGAGGCTGTAACGAAGTAACGATCGTTGAAGGAATAAGCCAGACGGGCGATCAAGGATACGTTTGCGTCAGGACCGGTCAAATAATCGGTAGCGGAAACGGAATTCGCATAGGATAGATATTGTAAATAAGCGGATTCGTCAGATAAATCTTTTCCATTGACCTCTAGCCCTCGCTTGCTGTAATGATCGGCCGTAGTGGATAGTAAGACACCCACGGTGTGCATGTCATTAAACGTATTGTCGTAAGTCAATGTGTTTTCCGTTTTCCATGCGTCTGCACGGTAAGTCGTTTCATCCAGATTATTTGTCAAGGAGGGTTTTCCCACCTCGTCACGGATCGGGCTGAAGTTCTTATATAGATTATTCTTCAGGTTGTAAGTGAAACGGCTCGTGAACTTCAAGCCGGTAACGATATTAGCTAGTTCCAGACTGGTCGTACTCCAGATGTCGCTGGTTCGGTCATAGCGGTTTTCCGCTTCCAGCAAGCGAACCGGATTGACAGCGTCTCCGTGGATATCCGCGAAGTTGGAGCCATATTTGGCGATGTAATCCGGGTCTTCGGTCGTTGTTCCACCGTAAGTACCATCCAGCGGATTGTAAACCGTAGCGCTGGCAGGCATATACATAGCCGCCGCGACAACTCCCGTATAACCACTGTCGGTATCTTTTGAACGGCTTTCGTTGTTTTTCCAAACCACGTCTTCGGTGATAGTCACCCATTTGTTCAGTTTGAATTTACCGTTGTAACGAAGTGAAAGGTTCTTGTTGAAAGTATTGATCAATACACCTTCATCGTTATCGTAAGCAAATGAAACACGGTTGGAGGCATTCTCGGAACCAACATTCAAGGCTACGTTATGGCGTTGGTAGAAAGCGGTGCGGAAGATCTCGTCCATCCAGTTGGTACGTGTGGTACCTACCCATGGGTTCTTGGTCAAATCCCAACCGGTTGGCAATGTAAGCCCCGCATTTGCGTAAGACAGTTTTCGCATCTCGAGTTGCTCTTCCGCATTTAACGGCTCGATTACGTTGCTAGCTTTACGAACACCGAAAGTCGCGTCATAGCTCAACGAGGTCTTGCCCTCTTTCGCCTTCTTGGTGGTTACCAAGATAACACCGCCGGCTCCGGATTGCGCTCCATAGATAGCGGCAGAGGCAGCATCTTTTAAGACGACAATCGTCTCGATATCATTCATAGAGGCGATGGGTGCGCCGGGAACACCGTCAACAACCCATAATACGTTATCGCCATTCTGTGAGCCCTGTCCACGAATCACGATCGAGGGTGTAGCCGTCGGGTCTCCACCGTTCGCTTGTACGGTAACACCCGCTAACTGCCCTTGCAACATACTTTCGGTAGAGGTAACCGGACGGGCCACCAAGTCTTCCGTGTTGTTCAGCACGCCCACGGAAGCGGAGAGATCTTGTTTGCGTTGCCCCGCTCCATAACCGAGTACGACTACCTCATCCAATTTCTGCGTATCTTCTTCTAGGATGATGTTAAAGGTCGTTTTCCCGTTTATCGGGATACTTTGCGTCATATAACCGATATAACTGATCTCTAAGGTAGCGTTTTCCGGAACTTCCAGTAGGAAATCTCCATCGAGCCCGGTGATTACTCCGTTTGTCGTCCCTTTTACGATCACGTTCGCACCAATTACAGGAATCCCCGCCTGGTCTTTGACGATACCGGAAATCTGTTTCGTACTTTGTTGGTAGATGCTGGGACTCGGAAGTTCTAAGCCCGATGATTGCCCGAAGACGGGAGAAGCTTGAGCGGTTTGGGTACCTGCCACTATGCCACATAAAGACATCCCTACGCATAGATGCTTGACAGGGATGAAATCATAAAGCCGTTGTTTCATGTTTGCGTATTTTAGTGTTTATCTAAATCTGCCGCAAAAGTAGGCGTAATATGTGCGAGTATAGTGGAAGGTCTTATGAAGTGTTTGTGAATAAAATGTTGCAAAGCTGTTGCAGCCTTACTGCAACGCACGTGCAGTGTTACTGCGACAGGCGTGCAGTAACATTGCAATGCGGGTTGCAGTAATCAGAAATCAAAGTATCGTTTAGCGTTGTTGTAACTGATGTCCTCCACCATCTGTCCAATGAAGGAAAGCTCGGAGGCGGGCAATAAGCCTTTCTCTATCTCATTGCCTAGCATATTACAAAGGATCCGGCGGAAATACTCATGACGGGGATATGACAGGAAGCTACGGGAATCTGTCAGCATACCGACGAAACGGCTTAAAAGACCGAGGCTGGAAAGCGCATTTAATTGATCTTCCATGCCTTTGATCTGATCGAGGAACCACCAAGCCGCTCCATATTGCATCTTCCCGGGTACACTGCCGTCGTTGAAATTGTAGGCATTGGCTACCATCAACTCGGTGTCGCGGGGATTCAGGTTGTAAACGATCGTTTTCGCTAACAGCCCTTCTTGATCTAAACGGCTGAAAAAGCGGTTCATGGATACGGAGATCGGCTGATCGTCGATAGCGTCGAAACCCGTGTCCGGTCCTAATAACTTGAACATCCGTTTGTTATTATTTCGGTTAGCGCCGATATGGAATTGTTGTACCCATCCACTCCGGGCATCCATCACCGCCAATTCGTATAGCAATGCCGAACGGTATTTGCGAACTTCCTGCTCCGTGAGCGATTTGCCCATACGAGCCTTGAGGAAGATCACCTCAATCTCCTGCTCGGTATAAGGTTCGGCATAGAATGTATCCAACCCGTGGTCCGATAACCGGCACCCTTGGGCGGCGAAGAAATCATGTCGTTTTTGTAAAGCCTCCAATAAATGCTTGTAGGTGAGGATGGTCTTATCGGCAGCCTCCTCCAGCTTGGACAAATAGTCATTAAGCGCCTTGAAATTATCGATAGCGAGTACCTTGTCCGGTCGCCATGCCGGATATACACGAGTGTGGCATCCGTTTGAACGTATTTTTTGATGGTATTCCAAGGAATCTATAGGATCGTCGGTCGTACAAACGATCTCTACGTTCATCCGTTTCATGATGGCTTGCGCACGATACTCGGGGGTACGTAGTTTATCCGTACAAGTTGTGTAGATTTCCTTGGCGGAAGCCGGATTCAAGACTTTATGGATTCCGAATATACGGCTAAGCTCCAGATGCGTCCAATGATAAAGCGGATTTCGCATCGTGTAAGGCATCGTCTCGGCCCATTTAAGGAATTTCTCGTAAGGAGATTTATCTCCGGTGATATATTCCTCGGGAATACCGTTCGCTCTCATCGCCCGCCATTTGTAATGGTCTCCGCCCAGCCATATCTCCGTAAGATCCTCGAATTGGTGATTCTCCGCTATTTGCCGGGGATCCAGATGGCAATGGTAATCAATGATGGGCATCTTCGCCGCATGCTCGTGATATAACTCACGGGCCGTGTCGGTCTGGAGCAAGAAATCTTGATCTAAAAAGCTTTTCATACTTGACGATACTTTTGAATGATAGATAAGGCGTCGCGGCATAAATCGGTAATGGATTGCCAATCGTTTCCCGCTATCGCTTCTTTGGGAAAGAGTTTGGATCCCATTCCTACGCAGGTCACGCCGGCCTTGAACCAAGCGGATAGATTCTCCTCTGTCGGCTCCACGGCACCGGTAGCCATGATTAGGGTCCATGGCATGGGCGCCTTTATGTTCTTGACAAATGAGGGACCTCCTACATTTCCGGCGGGGAATATCTTGCAAAGGTCGCAACCTGTTTCTTGGGCAAAGCCGATCTCGGATACGGAACCGCAGCCGGGCGTATAAGGGATGAGGCGACGGTTACATATCTTCGCTATCTCCGGGTTAAACAGCGGACCGACTACGAAGTTTGCCCCTAGCTGTATGAATAAGGCGGCTGTGGCCGGGTCTACGATAGAACCTACGCCCAATACTAATTCCGGACATTCCTTGGCGGCGTATTTTACCAGCTCGCCAAATACCTCGTGGGCGAAATCTCCCCGGTTAGTAAACTCGAAGGCTCTGACGCCTCCCTCGTAACAGGCTTTTACAACTTGTTTTGCGATCTCTACCTCTTTATTATAATAGACGGGCACCATTCCGGTTTGGATGATAGCCTGTAATGTTTGTATTTTATTGAATCGAGCCATATTGGGAATTAAAAATTGAAAGTTGAGAATTGAAAATTAGCGGGAGACACGGCCGGAGGTGTCGCCGGACATGAGTTTTTCTACTTCCTCTACGGTTACTTGGTTGAAGTCTCCGTAGATCGTGTGTTTCAGGCAGGAAGCCGCTACCGCGAAGTCCAAGGCTTTCTGGTCGTCACCGGGGTAGGAGAGCAAACCGTAAATAAGACCTCCCATAAAAGAATCGCCTCCACCTACACGATCTACGATATGGGTGATGTCATACCGGCGGGATTCGTACAACCGGTTGTCGGCGTATAGCACTCCGCCCCATGTGTTATGATTGGCATTGATGGAGCCTCTTAGCGTGATGATAACTTTCCGGGCACGTGGGAAGCGAGCCATTAATTGGGTACATACCGACTGGAAAGAAGCGGCGTGTACCTCGCCTTCCGTGGCGGCAGCGTCGAAACCTTCGGGCTTGATACCGAAGACTTTCTCGGCATCTTCCTCGTTTCCTAGGATGATATCGCATCCGGCTACTAGTTCCGGCATGACCTCATGGGCTGTCTTACCGTATTTCCAGAGATTTTTCCGGTAGTTGAGGTCGCAGGATACCGTGATGCCCAATCGGTTTGCCGCCTGTATCGCTTCCAAGCATACGTTGGCGGCACCTTCGGATATGGCTGGCGTGATACCTGTCCAGTGAAACCAAGAGGCATCCTTGAATACCTCGTCCCAATCGATCATCCCCGGTTGGATCTCGGCGATGGAAGAATGAACCCGATCATATACCACCTTGCTGGCACGAGCGACCGCTCCGGTCTCCAGAAAATAAATGCCTAACCGTTCCCCTCCGTAAATGATCTTGGAAGTTCCGATACCCTGTTTGCGTAATTCCATAACGCAGGCACGGGCGATGTCATTTTTGGGTAAACGGGTTACAAACTCAGTCTCTATGCCATAGTTGGCGAGTGAGGCGGCGACATTCGCTTCCCCTCCGCCAAAAGTAGCGTTGAACTGATTGGCTTGGCAAAAGCGTAAATAGTCCGGAGTAGCCAGCCTAAGCATGATCTCTCCGAAAGTTATGACTTTCTTATTCATGGTGGTATAGTATTATGTTTTTCGCAAATGTAAGGGTTTATTTCGAATAATGTATAGCGTGTGTGCGAAAACATAGGCTTTTTTATTCCACCACCCACCGCTCAATGTTTCGTGTCTCGGAAGAAAAGTTTACACCGATCTTGAAAACCTTGCGTCCATCGTTGGCGAAAGGCAGGGCGTATCGTTTCTCGTCGATTTGCCGCAGGGCATCTTCCGCGGAGCCATTCAACTTAAACTCCATGATGTATATGTAACGATCGGTCTGTACGACGAGGTCGATACGACCGTTTGAGGTGTGGTATTCCACCTTGGCGTAAAGCCCGATCAGTCGGAAGACAATGAAAAGTACATTTTGGTAATGCAACTCCGTGTCTCGTTCCGGCTTTTGGCCGGCGATCACCTCGTAAGGGGTGTCGGCGAAGAAGCTTTGCAAGCGACGGAAGAAAGCGTCGTAATCACCATTCTCCACCTCCCGGACAAAACGCCCGATTTCGAAAGGAGTCTTTGGGGCGCTAACACTGGTGTAGAAAGGAAGCAGGTATTTGACAAAGCCTTCTTCTACCTCTAAATTGGGAAATCCTAGTTTATAGATACCAAAGCGAGAATCATAATCCTTGATCGTAAGGTAGCCGCTTTGGTAAATGACAGGGACAGGATTGCTAGAGGTTGAGTCGATACTATTCAGCACATCGGCATCGGTTTCGGTATTTGCCAGCTCATAGAGGTCGTAATGGGTGTGCTTGAGTAACTCTACTAAATAAGAAGGTGTTCCGGTCTCGAACCAATAATCCTCAGGCCGCATATATTTAAAGGTATTCAGCAGGCTGAAAGGGTTATAGATACCCGGTACGTTGGCTACGAAATGATAGCCGTCGTAACGCTTTTTCAGCAAGGAGCGTGTTTCATCATAGGTCAGTTCGAGGGAGGAGGCCAGTTTATGGATATCTCCGTCGAAATAAGTTAGTAACTCTGCTTCCGTAATCCCGCAAATCGCGGCGTATGGCTCTCGCATAGATATATCGTCCAAGTTATTTAGGTCGCTGAATACGCTCACTTTCCCGAACTTCGTGACACCAGTTAGAAATGCCAGCCGGATATATCCGTCCATGGTTTTCAACACACCGTAGAACGCCTTTAATATCGCACGATATGCCTCTTGAAGCTCTGCGTTCTCTAGGGCTTGGAGTAAAGGCTTGTCGTACTCGTCTACCAGCACGACAACTCTTCGTCCTGTTTTCTCATAAGCTCGGCGTATCACACCGGTGAAACGATCGGAAGGTGTGGTCTCCCTGTCATCCTTCCCCCACCGGTCTTCCCAAAGATTCAAGAAACGCCGTAGTATGCTTTCCAAGGCGCCTGCGTCTGAGTATTTCTCGGCATTCAAATCCAGATGCAGGATGGGATACTCCATCCACTCTTTCTCCAGATTCGCGATCGCCAATCCTTCGAATAGCTCTTTCTTCCCTTGGAAATAGGCTTCCAGAGTAGAGAGTAACAGGCTTTTCCCGAAGCGTCGGGGACGGCTGAGGAAGTAGTAACTTCCGGTATTCGCCAATTGATAAACCAAAGCGGTCTTGTCGACGTAGAGATAGCCGTCCTTACGAATCTTCTCGAAGTTCTGTATACCGATGGGATAAATAGTCTGGTTCATAGTGCCAAGTATTTAATGTGACCTATTGACAAAGATACGATAAGTTTCTTGATTTAGGATATAGAGTCCGGAAAAACAAAAAAGCCGCTAGTCCCAATATGGATGCGGCTTTTTTTGCTCCTCAATGAAACAATCTCACGATTCCCCCCTTGCAAAGACTTGTTAACCTTAGATCTAAAATACTATGAAAAAAACTCGATGCAAATATAAGGGGTTTTATAATATGCGTCAATAGTATTTGTAACATTTTATTGTAAAAATATCGCAAATAGGTTTCAATTTGATATATATCAAGCTTGTTATTCTAGAATTCCGTACTTTTTAGGAATATTATTCATAATTTCGAATAATTCGTTAACAGTCTCCGCACGTAGCATGGCGATCCGTGTTTGCTTGAAATCGGTAATACCTTTGAAGAGCGGAGTAGCTGCCAGATGACGACGAATATGTAAGATTCCCCTACGTTCGTCCAATCGTTCCACGCTTTGCTCCACTTGTTTTTTTAGGATATCCAGATACCAAGAGAAAGGCTCTTGCGGCAATAATTCCCCGGTCGTAAGATAGTGTTTTACCTCCCGGAAGATCCAAGGGCGGCCTATGCTAGCCCTACCGATCATTACGGCGTCTACGCCATAGTCCTCGAAACGCTGCTTGCATATCTCGGCGGAAGTCACGTCGCCATTCCCGATGATAGGGATTTGCATGCGAGGGTTATTTTTTACGGCACCGATCAAGGTCCAATCCGCCTCGCCCGTGTACATTTGCGCCCGTGTACGTCCGTGGATGGAGAGGGCGGCGATACCGCAATCCTGTAGTTGCTCGGCCAGATCCACGATAACACGGTTGTCGGCATCCCATCCTAAACGGGTTTTCACGGTGACGGGGATGTTCACGGCTTTCACTACTTCTTTCGTGATTTCCAGCATCAACGGGATATTGCGTAGCATACCGGCCCCGGCTCCCTTGCCCGCTACTTTCTTTACGGGGCAACCAAAGTTTATATCTAAAATATCCAGACGAGCTTCCTCGCAAATACGTGCGGCCTCTACCATCGAGGCTACGTCCTTGCCGTAAATCTGGATAGCGACCGGACGTTCATCATCGGAGACATTTAGTTTTTGCTGTGTTTTGTTCACACTGCGGATCAACGCGTCGCTCGATACGAACTCCGTATATACCATGTCCGCCCCGAAGCGTTTGCACATCAAACGAAACGAGATATCCGTCACGTCCTCCATAGGCGCCAAGAATACCGGACGCTCCCCTAAATCTATTGAACCAATCTTCATACCTTCTGTTTGCTAACTAAATAGAGATTACAAAAGTACTTCTTTTTGGGGAATAATTTTTACATCTCGTAAGATGATCGGTGGATGGAACAGGTGTTTTTAATAATCCGGATCATTTATGATATATTGATAGAGCTCGGATTGCCCCGCTTTATTTAGGATCTTGTGCTTCTCCAACTGGAACTATTCTTTCATGATGGGATGGAGGGTTTGTGCTTATAAGAAATCTTCTCAAATATTATTCGTACCTTTGCTACCGTAATATTAAAATATATAACCTTGAAAGAGAAGGATTTTGAAATAATGGCGCCTGTCGGTTCCTATGAATCGTTGATGGCTGCTATACAAGGAGGGGCCGACTCCATTTATTTCGGTATCGAGGGATTGAATATGCGTTCTCGCTCGTCGAATAATTTCACGACGGAGGATTTGCGTAAGATCGTCGCTATTTGCGGGGAACATGGTATCGAGAGTTATCTCACGGTTAATACGGTTATTTATGGTGAGGATCTTCCGTTGATGAGGGAGATCATAGACGCCGCTAAGGATGCGGGTGTCTCCGCCATTATCGCCGCCGATGTGGCCGCTATGAGTTACGCGAATAGCATCGGGCAAGAGGTGCACTTATCCACGCAGTTGAATATCTCGAACGTGGAGGCGTTGAAGTTTTACGCCCGCTTCGCCGATGTGGTCGTATTGGCTCGCGAGTTGAACTTAAAGCAGGTGCATGAGATTTATCAGGAGATCGTGAAGCAGCAGATCAAAGGCCCGAAAGGGGAATTGATCCGCATAGAGATGTTCGCTCACGGGGCTTTGTGCATGGCCGTGTCCGGTAAATGCTATTTGAGTTTGCATGAGATGAACGCTTCCGCCAACCGGGGGGCTTGCATGCAAATTTGTCGTCGTGCCTATACGGTGCATGACAAGGATAGCCAGATCGAGCTGGATGTGGAGAATCAGTATATCATGTCGCCGAAGGACTTGAAGACGATTCATTTCATGAATAAGATGATGGATGCCGGCGTACGTGTGTTCAAGCTGGAGGGGCGTGCCCGCGGGCCGGAGTATGTGCGTCTCGTGACCGAATGTTATAAAGAGGCGGTCAAGGCCTATTGCGAAGGTACCTTCGATGAGGAGAAGGTAGCGGTTTGGGACGAGCGTCTGCGCAGGGTCTTTAATCGCGGTTTCTGGGATGGCTACTATCTGGGACAACGATTGGGTGAATGGAGCAGTAAATATGGCTCCGGTGCTACCCGTAAGAAAGTGTACGTGGCACGGGGTATCAAATACTTCAGCGGAATCGGTGTCGCCGAGTTTGAGATGGAGTCCGGTTCCTTGAGAGTAGGCGATGAGATCTTGGTAACAGGTCCCACGACCGGAGCCGTTATGCAGACCGTCGATGAGATCCGGGTAGACCTGAAACCGGTGGAGGAGACCGTGAAAGGGGAACGCTTCTCGATAAAGATGTCCGAGAAGATCCGCCCGTCCGATCGTCTTTATAAAATGGAGAAAGTACAAATCGAAAAAGAACTACGATAATGAAGGAATATATTTTTAAACTGACAGACAAGGTTCGCGATTATGAGTGCGATTTGCAAGGCGTGGTGAATAACTCCAATTACCAACATTATATGGAGCATACCCGGCATGAGTTTCTGGAGTCGTTGGGTGAGAACTTTGGCGCCATGCATGAGAAGGGCATCGATGCTTTTGTGGCCCGTGTGGATATCCAGTTCAAGAACTCCTTGCGGAGCGGCGATCGGTATACTTCTTGCCTGAATGTATATAAGAAAGGGGTGAAACTGGTGTTCGAGCAAGATATTTACCGGGAATCCGATGGGGCGCTGGCTACTAAAGGAGTCGTGGAATCCGTTGTCGTAGAGAATGGCAAATTAACCAGAGGAGAATATTTCGATGAGATGCTAAAGCGAATAGAATCAAAACAAGCATAAATGACAGACAAACAGATTTACCAAATTGGCCTTACTATGATTAATGGGGTGGGAGATATCCTAGCCCGCCATCTTCTGGAAGCGTTGGGGGATGCGGAGGCCGTGTTTACGGAAAAGCGCCAGTCGCTAGAGAAGATACCGGGTATCGGCGATTCGATTATCGCCGAGATTAAGCGGGCGGATGTGCTCTTACGGGCAGAGAAAGAATTGGCTTTTGCCCAAAAGAACGGTATCTCTATCTATTTCTTGAAAGATATGAATTATCCGGAACGTCTGCGGGAATGCCCGGACGCTCCGGTTTTATTTTATTTCAAGGGGAACGCAGATTTAAACGCCGCCCATATCATCAGCGTTGTGGGTACTCGTAGGGCCTCCGCTTATGGGCAGGAAGTGACCGAGCGTTTATTGCGGGATTTGTCCGTGAGTTTCCCGGATCTATTGGTCGTTAGCGGACTCGCGTATGGCATCGATATTTGTGCCCATCGGAATGCGTTGAAGAACCAATTGCCCACGGTGGGCGTATTGGCGCATGGTTTGGATCGTATCTATCCTCCCGTGCATCGCTCTACGGCGATCGAAATGTTGGATCGGGGAGGTTTGTTGACCGACTTTCCTAGCGGGACGAATCCGGATCGGCAGAACTTTATCCGGCGAAACCGGATCGTAGCCGGTCTGGCGGATGCCACGATCGTTATTGAATCAGCGGAGAAAGGAGGCTCTTTGATCACGGCGGATATCGCTTTCTCGTATGGCCGGGATGTCTATGCCTTTCCGGGCCGGGTAACGGATATCAACTCTAAGGGATGTAATAGCTTAATCCGGCAGAATAAAGGAGGCTTGATCACTTGCGCTGACGATTTAATCATGGCGATGCGTTGGGATGTCGCTCAAAAGACAGACGCGTTACCGGTCCAAACCCAATTATTGTTTCCGGAGAACGAGGAGAGTGAACGGATCTTGTCGTTCTTGGAGACGCAAAAGGAATCTCATATCAATGAATTGTCCGTAGCCTTGAATCTTCCGATACATCAATTATCTTCTCTGCTCTTTGAGTTGGAATTGGATGGAAAGATAAAATCGATGCCGGGAAGCATCTATAAACGAATGAAACCCCTATAAATAATTAAAGCCTGTCTCACGACAAGCCCTAACCAAACTTTGTTAACCTTAAATCTAATACTATTATGAAAAAACCACAATGCAAAGATAAGCTTGTAAAGCCCCTTTGTCAAGGGTTTTGAGTATAACTTGTGTTAAACAACATGCCAGTCCGGTGTAAAAAATGTTTTTGAATTTGAAACTATACAGAATATGCGCAAAATCTTCTAAAATTAACAATTTGGATATTGTTTGTAATCCTTGATCTGCACAGTGCTTGTATATATGGAGGAGGTTTATCCATACTAAAAAATCCTTGTAAGCGAACTTACAAGGATTTCTGGATTTGTGCGGCTGAAGGGACTCGAACCCCCACGCCGTGAAGCATCAGATCCTAAGTCTGACGTGGCTACCAATTACACCACAGCCGCATTGGAATCGTGTGCAAAGGTAATGCTTTTTTATAAACTTGCAAATATTTGCGTTGTTTTTTTAGCGAAACCTTATTTCTTCTCGGTCTCGGACAAGAGGTGGGTGATCGCCGCCTCGATAATCGTATCTTTACCTTTCTCGATATCTTCTTGGGTCATAGAAACCTTATATGTAGGATCGATACCGAATTCCGTATGCTGTTTGTTTACATCTAGCATGGGAGACGCGGAGAAACGGACACCCCAGCCGTTGGGCAACTCGGAGTTAAAGGGGAAGCCACTACCGCCTCCGGTGCGATCTCCCATCGTCGTTACATAAGGCATCATGCGTACTTTCTGCACGAAATCGTTGGCGGCGCTGTAGCAATGACGATTCGTTAAGACCACAACAGGGCGTAACCAGCGGATACGCTCGGAAGGTGAGAGATAAAGGGGATAAGGTTCGGAAAAGTCATCGTGCCCTTTACCCGTCTTATGTTGGATATAGCCGGTCAGTATCTTTTCCTCCAAGAAACGGGAAGCGATGCGATCGGCGTTTGATAACATGCCACCGCCATTATCCCGGATATCGAAGATCAAACCTTTGCAATCCTTGAATTGATAGAATATGTGATCCAAACCGCTTTCGCCGGCCGAACTGGAAAAGCTACCGTAGTAAATATACCCGATCTGCCCGTCACTCAATGTCGTGTATTTAAGTCCTCCGGCGATCGAGTAGTTCCTTCCGAGATAATTCTCTTGTATGTCCGAGTCGAAATTATCCGGATAATCGAGATACCAATCCCAATAGCGGGACATATTGAAGGTGGATATCAAATTGGTATGCCCGTCTTTCAGCTCGTTTAGCATATCGCCTAATACGTCAAATAGGACGTATTGGTTCATCGTATCGCTTATCTGCGTCTTATAACGGTCGTGAACCTCGTTCCAATCAATGTCCTTGTATTCGAAGAAGCAGTAATTCTCATCCAATATTTTCCAAAGCGCCTCAAAGTTCTCCTGTGGGGAGGCCACGTATTCGTCCGATTTCTCACATCCGGTAAACAGGAATCCGAGAGATATACATATATATATAAGGTATCGTTTCATTTGATTTCCTTTTAATAATAAGCGCTTCTGAACCGCTGGGTATTCTTTAGGCGTTTTCCTCCGAAAGAGATAAATTCTTTCACGAGGCCGATCATAAAAGAGTGAGAGATTATATGAGACTGTATCCCATTGACATCTGTACGGTAAGAGCTGTTTAGGTAACCTGCCCGTATCGTAAAATTACAAACCGGGAAATCTACCGTGAAAAAGTTCTTCATGGCGAATTTATTATGGAAGGAATTGAATTGCACCACTCCCGAGGCATTCCCTAGGTTGAAGATCTCGTAATACGATTGCCCGTAATGGGGGGAGAATAAAACACCGGCGAAGGGGATCGTGAACTGGTAGCGTAGCGTCATGGGATATTCCTTGATGCGTAACTTATAGATCGCCATGGCAGAGATGTTCAAATCGATATCCGCTTTCGCCGAGGCCGGGTTATTTCCGTTACGGGTATTGTATATAAAACCACCCATGCCATGCACGGCACCACCCGCCAGAAGCTTTAGATCCGGCAATAGCGTGGGCAAATGATAATAGTAACCCAACGTATAATCGATAAAGCCCGCGAAATCCGTAGCGGTAGAGGCAGCATTATCCGTGCTAGCCAGATCGACGCTTATGATTTGCTGTCTGGATACCCGATAGTTTGCCAGTCGGACCCTCTTCATCCGTTCATTCATTACCCGTAATCCGGGGCCTGTATATTTCTTATCTTCCATGCTGGGAGATAAATAGGTGTCCATTAGGTTGTAGCTTCCTATACCGACCATGGTCCCGCTGTTGATAGACCAAGGGATCTCGTCTCCATCGGACTGGGCCTTGGCCGATGACGCGAGAAACAGCAGGAACAAACCAATCAAACAGGTGATAGCTTTCATAGGTTATTCGTCAAACAATTTCATCTGTCCCGTAATTTCATCGATAATATCCGTGGTACTCTGCCCGTCGTCAGTGTCGTTTCCCTCCTCATTGCCTTCGGTATCGTCTGATTCCGATGCGTTTTCGGAAGGGACGAAGCGATTCGGTTCCAGCTCATTGATTGTCTCGACCTCAAATGTAGAGATTCGTTTACCTTTGGCTTTGAAGCCTTTCACCGCGATAAATTCGTCGGCATCGAGGACGAGAGCCTCCCGGAAGGCGTCATGGCCTCCGAAGATCACCTCGATACGAGGATAGACCTCATCCGTAAGCAACATCAAGCGGTTCTTCGGATTCTCTCCTAGGAAATTCTGCTTCCGGGTGTTTACCTCCAGCAGGAATCGTTTGATATAATAATATTTCTGATCTGCGTCGTATAATACGGCAGTCCATATCTTGCTCGGCTGGTATTTCTCGATGACCATGATATTGGACTCGTAGTGATTGCTAAGGTCAAAATTCGTGACGTAGAAATCGCCGTTCGGCAGGATCACCAATATCTGATCGTTGCTATGGAACTCGCCTAGCTCTTCTCCCCGTCCATCGTAATTTAACCGGAGTACGTCCCAGTCGAACCATACTTCCCGGCCTCCCAAGGTGGAAGAGCCTTTCTGCTTGAGGCTGATCTTGTGCACTTCCGCTTTCGTCAGGATATTACCTTGAGAGCCCCGTCCCTTAATGGCTATCTCGCTGAAGTTCTTCTCGAAGACGAGTAGTTTCTGCCGGGGTTTGGGTTTCAGGATTACCTTGACGGTCTCCGCCTCTCCGTTCGGGTTTGCGCTGAAGTAAAGGACACGGGAGTTTTCCGTACCTTTGGTCAGGTCGTATTCCCGGTCGCGTGTAGCGCCTGTGACGGCGAAGCGTTTGATGTAATTATATCCGAACTTACCGTCCCGGTATATGACGTTGTAAATCGTCCGGTTGTCGTTACGCTTAAATACGTTGACATATAGAATATCCTTACCGATAAAGATCTTATCCGCTACCTTGACGATCTTATAAGTACCGTTGCGATAGAAGATAATGACATCGTCTATATCCGAGCAGTTACATATGAACTCGTCCTTTTTCAGTCCCATGCCGATGAAACCTTCTTGACGGTTGATATACAATTTCTCGTTCGCCTCTACGACCTTGGTCGCCTCGATCGTGTCGAAATTGCGTATCACGGTATGGCGGGGGTAAGCCTTGCCGTATTTCTCTTTCAGCATGGTAAACCAATCGATGGTATAGTCGACGATATGTTCCAGCTTATCGTTGATCTTGGCGATTTGTTCCAAGGTCTGGGCGATGAACTCGTTACTCTTGTCGGAGTTGAACTTTAAGATACGTCCCATCTTGATCTCCATGAGTTTCAGGATATCGTCCCGGGTAACCTCACGGATAAATCGGGGCTTGAACGGCTCTAAACGAAGGTCGATATGGGATATCGCCTCGTCCATGTTCTTGGCGTTCTCGAACTCCGGATCTTTATAGATGCGCTCCTCGATAAATATCTTTTCAAGGGAGGCGAAGAACAGGGCCTCCTCTTGTTCTTGTTTCTGAATCTTGAGTTCTTCCCGTAACAGCTCCAGCGTACGATCCGTAGAGTGGTGGAGCACATCGCTGACCGTAAGGAAATGCGGCTTGTCCTCCTTGATCACGCAACAGTTCGGGGAGATACTGATCTCACAATCCGTAAAGGCGTATAAGGCATCGATGGTCTTGTCTGAAGAGACCCCCGGAGCGAGATGCACCAAGATCTCTACATCCTTGGCGGTATTATCGTCTACCTTCTTGATCTTGATCTTTCCTTTATCGTTCGCTTTTAGGATGGACTCGATCACGGTAGAGGTTGTTTTTCCATACGGGATCTCCGAGATCACCAATGTCTTATTATCGAGCTTGCCGATTTTTGCACGGACTTTCACCGATCCACCCCGTTCTCCATCATTATATTTGGCTATGTCGATAGAGCCTCCTGTCTGGAAATCCGGATATAACGCAAATTCCTCTCCCCGTAGATAGGCGATGGAAGCATCTAATAACTCATTGAAATTATGAGGGAGTATCTTGGAAGACAGGCCTACGGCGATACCTTCCACGCCCTGTGCCAGCAATAAAGGGAATTTTACCGGTAAGGTAACCGGTTCCTTATTACGCCCGTCGTAAGAAAGCTGCCAAAGGGTTGTCTTGGGATTGAATACGGTCTCCAAGGCAAACTTGGAAAGGCGAGCCTCTATATAACGAGGAGCGGCGGCTCCGTCTCCCGTCAGGATATTACCCCAGTTTCCTTGGCAATCGATCAACAGATCCTTTTGTCCCAATTGCACCAAGGCATCTCCGATAGAGGCGTCTCCGTGAGGGTGGAACTGCATCGTATGACCTACGATATTCGCAACCTTGTTATACCGCCCGTCATCCAACCTTCTCATGGAGTGCAGGATACGTCGTTGTACGGGTTTCAGTCCATCGTTGATATGTGGAACGGCCCGTTCCAAGATCACATAAGAGGCATAGTCTAGGAACCAGTTTTGGTACATCCCAGACAAATGATAGGTCGTGACACGCGCATCCCCTTTCCCCGGGACTTTATAGTCGGAATGGGTATTCGCCTCTTCCTCCGTAGCCTCGTTATCTTGGGTATCACTATTTATATCCTCAATTTCCTCGTTTTCCTTATCCTCGATATAATCGTCTTCTTTATCTTCCGGTCTCATAAAATCCAGTTCTTTCTACACAACGCTATTACGCCAAATTGCTAACAGGGTGTAAATATAGCAAATATTCGGCAGTTTTTATAAGAATGAGGCTTTTACGAGAGTGAGTTTGCGTTAAATAAAGAGATTTTATAAAATAAATATTTAGGCGGTAGGGGTTTTTCAGAATCTTTTGTCTTATCAATAACAATTGATATTTACATATAAAAGAATATGATATGAAGAAGCTGATTTTATTTGTGTTATTCGCTTTGAGCGGCTTGATGGTGAGCGCTCAATCACGCTGGGGGATTATTCCGGAGGGTGGATTCGCCGCGATTAATCGTGTTGGAATGGGCTCTAGCTGGCGTGCGGGGGTTAAGGTAGGCGTTGGTGTATCTTACCAGTTTGAACCGGGATGGATTGGATTGAAATCCGGTTTATATTATGCGAATAGAGGGTATTCGTTGGGAGATTATCCGAGAACGACGGAGTCTGCTACGTATGTCTTGAAAGAGATGATGACCGGTGGTATCACGCAACATTTTTTGCAATTGCCCGTGATGGCTGATTTCTCATGGAAAGTGTCGAAAGAGGTACGTATGCATTTAGCGGTCGGTATGTATGCCGGTGTATCTGTCAAGAATGATACGAATTGGGGATCTTCGTTTACGATGGGGTATTCGAAGGAGCCGCAGGCGCTTGGTAAATATGTCAAATCTACTGGCCTAGGGTATAGTTATGGTTATGGCCATTCGGGATATGATGAGGCTGAAAACGCCGATCATCCATTTCGAGACGTGAATTCTTTTGATTGGGGATTGACAACTTCTTTTGGTATAGAGGTGAATAACTGGGTGATGAATCTGGGGTATGATCTCTCTCTAGGTGATGAGGGCGGTAACTATAAGATCGATGGCGATAATTTCTCTCTGTATGAGGTAAGAAGTGTCGGTGCCAATTACAATACGATGAGTCTGACGGTTGGGTATAAGTTCAAGCTTTAACGGCAAATCACTCATAGGATACGAATCTGACGAATATTCGGTGTCTTTTTTTAATAGATACGCAGCTTTTGAGATTGTTTGATCATCTATAACTTATAGAAACTTAAATAAATAAGATATTATGAGAATCATCAATCCGATAGGTGGGATCATCCTGCTTTTTGTCTTGCTGGGCACTCTGGGGTGTAGCGAGGACTCATTTCAAGATGAGGCTAAGCCGGTGATTTGTCCTAGTGTTGTTTATCCGGAGGGAGCTAAATTGGCACGAGTTTGGTACGGTGCGGGTATTTCCTCTCCTCAGAGTCTGGCGAAGGAATATGTGTACGATGAGTCGGGACGTATCTCCAAGGTATTACATCCATTGAATACGGAGGATGGAGAAGGATACTTGATTGGCTACGTTGAATATGTTTATGACGAGTGGGGATTCTTGTCTAAAGAAGTCTGCTTCAACAGAAACCTAGATCAGACGTATCATAATTTGTCTACGCTTCATTATAAGTATGATGAACAAGGCCGGAAAATAAAGGAGATTACTGAATATCCGGTTATTGGCAAGAGCAAGGTGACAGTCTTTTCTTATAAGAATAATCTTCTGGAACGGAAAGTTGAGTACGACGAACTCGGCCGGAAGCTTACTTATACGGACTATGAGTACGATGAGACAGGGTTGTTGACAAAAGAAACGATTCGTGATCCCGAAACGTCCGAGGTTCTCCGATATAGCGAGTACCGTAATGAGAACGGATTGAACATGGAGATCATGGTTTATACTTCTCTCCCGACAGAGAAGAAACCTATAGAGCTTCGTAGGATCACGAAGTACTATGATCAGAATGGCAATCTGCTTCAATTGGTCTCTGAGGAATTGGCTTCTTTTAGCTCTCAGTCGAGCTTCTCGGAGTCCTATGAGTATATTTGAAGTCTTCGTGATGACTTGTACAGGCTCTCTTGTGTGGTTACACAATAGCTTAAACTTACCATGCATGCACAAATAAGAGGTTTGAAAATTCTTGTAATACTCATGGCTTTATCTTTAATATGATTTGCAAAGAAAATTAGATTTCTATAGGCCCAGATCCTCCCATGATAAATCCCGTGTCATAATCCCCTTCGGGATTGAAATTCTCCGGAACGAATAATTGCTTGAGATATTCCACATGTGTTTCTTCAAACAATTGGGTCCGGATTACATAGTACCATAAAGGTTGCTTTCCTTCTACGATCTCGAATGGATCGGTGGCAGTGATATGAAATTTGTAATGTCCTATTTCTCCGTTGGTCTCGATATGTACTTCACCATTGATACGGGTATGAACTACCTGATACCGAAGTTTCTTCATATCCGAATATTTCCAATCGCCCTTTTCCCCGTTAATTGTCTTTTGGCACATACAAGTGAACGGTATAAAGAATTCGCCGCCTGTTTTCGGGATGATAAATGGATTTTGTTCCGAGATAATCTTATAGTCATAAATAATTTGGGCGGCGTCCTGTCTCAAAGGGACAGCAATTGTCTGATTGAACTGATCTTCATTTATCGTGATCGATAAAGAGCCGGTTTGTACCTCGTCCGTTCGATTCTCTCCGATAGAGACTTTGATGGTTTGTTCTTCGGGATAAAATTGAGTGCGGAAAGAATCATTTAGTGAGGATATCGAGATTGTGGAAGAAGGCACTTTTTCCCAGATATCAGTCTTAATATTATCAATAGCCTTGCGTCTTACAAATTTGAGGGAAATCGTACGTTCTTCACCCGTATTGAGAAACCGGGTAGTATCCATTTCGTAGGATAGATCATATTCTGGATAAGAAACAACATCCGAATCCTCACATGAGATCAAAAATGTGATGAAGCATAAGCCTAAGAATGCCCTTGAAATCTTCTTAGTATCCATGATTTTCTATATTTGTCATAAATATACGAAAATCTGATGTTATTCGATTATATGTTACTCAGAATTGGCATATTTTCTATTTTTTAGTCGGGATACTAACAAAGTACATCTTGCCGAACACGAAATCAGAAATCATCCCTTTCCCTCAACAGAGTGTATCAGACAAAGGTGATTTTATATTCAACGAGACGACTCTCATCAGTGTAGAAAATGAGAAACAGGCCATGATTGCCCGTGAGTTAACAGGCTTGTTTAATCTTGCAGCCGGATTCACACCGAAAATAGTCATACAAGACAAACAAGCTTCATTTTATGCAAGAGCTTTATAACATCATCCCGAAATCACAGCAAGGAACAGAGAATATGATCTTATACGCCCAAGTCAAAAAGGTCACAATCTCAAGTGGAATTATACCCCGGGAAGTATTGCTTTCGATCTTCCTTTTCATGTAGAACATATTATACGAGAATCCAATATCCAGAATTCCGATGAGGATAAAAAGCAAATATTCGAACATTTAGTACCTATTGCAGAAAAGAGTTGGTCGGATACACCCAATATAAGCAATCGCTACCGGCAACATTCGACCGATCAGAGCGGAACTCTTGCTCATATATTGCCGTATCTCCTCTTGCCCTATTAAGAAGTGAGAATAAATAAACAAACAAAATATAAACACCGATATCTTTCTCATATCAAGATCATTTTATTTAGATTATTCGGTTTCGGACAAATACGTAAAGCGTTGTAAAAAACTGCCTTGTTCCCGCACTTGATGCGGGGTAGAACCTCCCTGATTATTGATTTAATCCTCCAGCTTATACAACTCGAATTCATATTTATGCAGATAACTGCAATTCCCATCACAGACTTTTATATGTCGGGGAATCGTATCAGAGACGACCATACATCTGTTTCCGAATAAATGAGAGCACCTAAGCCTGTATGCTTCAACAGCCAAAGATTTCTCATATCTGCACCCTTCTTTATATGCATCCCGACAAATACGATAAAAATGCTCATAATCCAATTGAAGAGAATTCAGCAATTCGTTTTTTAAAGTTTCTTCCCATTTCATAGTTCTTTAAAATAGTTGTTTACAGGATCTTATTTTTAAATTAAACAGCATATAAATGAAAATAGTTTTAATAAAAGATGAAATCCATCTTTCAATTTAACACATATACATACTCATTATAGTGTCACGAAAATAGATGTTAAATATCTTTTTTTACCACGAACCAATTTCTATTTATCACTGTTTTTTTAACGTGAACAAGGTATGGTACCAACACCTAATTTTCACATTATCGATCTTTGTACATTAATACACAAAAAATTTATTCACATGTATTTTATATGGTATATTCTTATCGGAATCTTGTCTGGTTTTGTAGCCGGTAAGATCATGCGTGGAGGAGGATTCGGTATCTTCATCAATTTGCTGGTAGGTATAATCGGCGGCCTGTTGGGCGGCTGGGTCTTCAGTCTGTTAGGCATTGCTACTGCCGGTATCCTGGGTAGTCTGGTCACCTCCGTTATTGGGGCTATCTTGTTATTGTGGATCGTTTCACTGTTCAAAACTCCACATAAAACAGATATATAATCAATTATTTATTCATCTTTTAAAACTGTTGAATTTATGGAAACAAGTTGTTCAAAATTTTGGCTGGGCCTGGGTTTAGGCTCGATCATCGGTGTAGTAGCTTATCGTTTTAGCTGTTCTTCTAAAGGCAAAATGTTAAAAGAAAAAGCATGCCATGCCCTTCATCGGATGGGTGGCAAAGCGGAAGACATGATTGATTCTGCAAAAGATAAAGTAGTGGACGCCGGAACGAAAGTGGCAGACAAAGTTGCCCACGAGACTTTCAACATCGCAGAAAAAGCCGATGACGTAAAAAACAAAGTACACAATTTTGCCGATAACGCAAAAAAATAATTGGATGCACACCATTTAAATGTTTAATTAAAACTTTTGAATTATGTTTTATCATGTAAAAGATTTGCAATACAACACTCGCGTTTCCGCCCCGGATCCACGTTTCGCACGTGTCCTTCTTGAGGCTTTCGGCGGTGCCAACGGAGAGTTAAAATCAGCTTTGCAATATTTCGTACAAGCTTTCAGTTGCCACAATCCCCATCCGGACAAATATGACATGCTGATGGATATCGCAACAGAAGAACTGGGACACCTCGAAATCGTCGGGGCAACCATCCAAATGCTCCTCGGACCCGTAAACGGGAAAATGAAGGACGTGGTGGAAAACATGGAAATCAATACGATGATGAATGGCAAAGCAGCCAAAGAAGATTTCATCCACCAAGCGTTCACTAATCCGCAATTCCTGGTAACCTCTCCCGGAAGTCCTATGCTGACAGACAGTAACGGTAATCCCTGGTGTGCCACCTATGTATCTGCCAATGCGGACTTGACCGTGGATCTTCGCTCAAATATGGCAGGAGAATGCCGGGCAAAAATCGGATATGAAAATCTCATTCCGCTGACAGACGACCCATACGTGAAAGAGACTCTCACATTTCTCATGACACGCGAGGTAACCCATTTTCAACAATTCGAAGCAGCATTGGAGACAATCCAGCCCAACTTTCCTCCCGGAGTGTTTCAAACCTCCCCCAAATATAGCAACCTATATTTCAATCTATCGAAAGGCAAAGACGCCCGCGGATCGTGGAATGAAGGCGAAAGTACACGCTTGAAGGAAGAATGGCAATACATCGACGACTCCCTGCAAGAAGTAAGAAGTACAAACGGACTCGTCGACCGTAAACCGGCAGGTACGCACCGCACAGAGAAAGAGGTACATAAAATGGACAACGAACTCGCCAAAGAGCGCAGTAAAGAAGTCCTTTCATCTTTACCCGGCGGAGTCATGAGCTGGTGCAATTATCAAGATAAAAAAGGTAACAGGTAAACTGTTGCCTCGTATATATTCATTTTAAAATTTACCGTATTATGAACAAGAAGAATGAAAAAAAACAGGTAGAAGCAAAGGGTACGAAAAAAGAAACCCAAGCTAAAGAATGCAAGTGTTCAACTTCTGAAAAGAAATCGGCTAAAAAGTAACCGTGACATCACTTGTAAGTAATTAACCTCTATCCCGGTGAAGATATTTTTCTTCACCGGGATTTTTTATTCCATCCACAGTGTTAAGATATATAGTACATAACGAACGGGGATGCATATCTAAAAATGCATCCCCGCCATGCTAATGAAAGAATCTATTTAACAAGAAATTTCATATCAATCATATATCTATTCTTTCCTGCGTTTTTCGGCTGCCATAAGCACCGGCCAAGCTACACAAGACGGCACCGATCAAGATCGCAAAGAAAGATATGAGAGCCGAACGAGCCGCAGTATCTGCTGCTTTATCGGCCGTTTCCAATGCATTTTGCTTCACTTCCTGCCATTCTTGGATCGCTTTATCTAGATTTTGTTCCAGATTACGGATTTGCTTATCAGCTTCTGCTGTTGCCTTATGCATAATTTCCATATATTGCTTGATCGCCTTGTCCGCTTCTGCTTTCGACATATTAGTGTTATTTGACAATGCTTTGGCAAGGTCATTCCGGTCTATGCTTTTTGCCAGATTATTCGCCTGTTTTTTCAAATGAGCAAGAAAATCTTTAAAAATCTCATCTGCATCTTCCGGAGACGCAACAGCTTTCTTCACCGATTTGCCAAAGTCGGCCTTTACGCCCTCTAACTGCTTCTGCAAATAATCGGGTTGCAACTCTTTTACTTTACTTTTCACAAGAACCGCACGAATATCCTTCGGTAACTCTCCGTCTTTCAAGTCCACTTTAAAATCGATTCCACCAAACAATTCTTTCGCTTGATCCGAAAGTGCGGAAACTCCGCCACCCACAATCGAACCGGTTCCGGAAATAACACCTCCTGCCACCGACGATGCAGCACCTAATGCATTCATCGTAAGTTTTGCAGCCCCGACAGTAAGTAAAACACAGAAAAATGCCCCTACAATAAGTGTCGTGCCCCAAACCAAAAAACCATGTATCAAACCATCCACTCCTGCCAACTTTCCGGCAACAAAACCACCGGCAACCATACTGACAATCAAAGCAAGTGCCGTACCTATACCGACCGTCGTCCCAATACCGGAAACGGGATTATCGGCAAACGGGTCAAACATAAACAGACCGATGCTGGAACCTAATACCGACAGCAAGATAGAGACAGCCAGTACCGTCACAACACCGCCAAAAACACTACCCCAAGAAACTCTTTTTTTCAATTCATTCCAATTATCCAAACGTGTCATAATACATTCATTTTAATCATTAATAATTTATATTCTTACAAAACGGAGAGACCATCCCGGAATAATCCAGAAATGGTCTCTTCTTTTCTGTTATTATTCTACATAAAGAATTACAGCGCGGTTCCACTCCGGTTTATCAAAAGGAGGTTCCTTGTCGCCGACCCATTCCACAATTACCCTGTCACGGCTGATACCATAGTCGCTGATTAAAATGCGAGCTACATTTTGTGCTCTTTCAGCAGAAAGCTTCTCGTTGATCTGACTTGTTCCGGTCTTGCGGTCCGTATAACCTATCACACGCACCTTGAACTGCGGGTTGTCTTTCAGGTATTGCGCAATATTGTAAATGTTAACCCCTTGATAAGGATCAACTTTCGTCTGGTTGATCTTAAAGAGGACCACATTGTTGATCAACGGATTTTCCTCAAACTCAACGACCTTTTCGGTTATCACCTCAGGCTCCGGACAGTCCGGACAATCCACGGGACGTTGTGCCAATTCCTGATTCTGAGCATATAATTCATTAATCCGACTGTTCAACGCATCGATTTCCTGAGGATTTCTCAACTCCGCTTCCGAAAATGTAGCCGTCTTGCCTATATTAAATATCAGGCCAGCCGAAGCGGTTCCCAAAATGTCATAATTACCACTGCTCTTGACTTGATTGAACTCGCTTCTAACAGCCGTTGCGGCAAACTCGATAGAAAGAGTAACACGGTCGGACAGTTTGAAATTATTGATAATACCAGCATTGAGTGTCATGCCATTCATACGGCTATACCCGCTCGCATAAATCGGTTGGTTCGTATAGTCCCATCCGAAAGCCCATCCGAAGCCGACATAAGGCACAAGGCTATATACGCGGTTAGAACTATATTTCATGAAATAGTCAGTCATGCTCCACATCAGATCCGCTTGCACAGTCGCAAACCTATTACGTGACATGACGGACGCATTATCATTGAACGTATGCAGGTTCGTCAACCCCGCTCCCTTGATACGAGTCCCCAAATAAGGATTGATCCATTTACCAAATTGGATTTCTGGCGCTACGGTAAACCGATTGAAAAAGTCGGCATCACTATTTCTGTCGCCAAAATAAATATTAGCGCCTGCACCTGCTCCAATAAACCAATGATCCCAGAAACCATTATTGATAAATGTTGCCTTACGGGCAGGTTCCGAACTCTGACCTTCTTTCGATTGGGCAAAAGAGGTCTGTATGATGCTACAAAGCACCATAATAAACAAATACTTCTTCATGATTGAAATTTTTTTGTGATGATAACAGCCAGGATCAGAAACGATACCCCCAGCCGAATGCAATTACGGAAGAATTGTCTTTACCAAAGACATATTTATATTCGACATTAAGAAAATTACGCAAGTTGAGATTATAGGTCAATCCTCCTCCCACGTTAAAACCGAAATTTGTAGAACTGTGCGAATCCAACGTAACCTCTCCTTCTTCTCCTTTTACGGTCCGTTTACCTTGGAAATTATTTTGCAGGTTAAACCCTGCTAAAGGATAAAGTGACAAATGATCTTCACTCAAATCAAACACATAATGCGCGTTGACATCTACATCCAAACCTGTTGTTTTATCTTTCGGGAAAAAAAACATCAAATCCGGTGCCAAACGTACATGATCAGTCAAATTGTACCGACCTTGAACACCTAACATCACACGCTTAAAATCTGTCTGATAACCAAAATTTCCCAACAGCGAGAAATCTCCTTTCTGGGCAAATACACCAATGGATGTTATCAGCAAAAATGCTATAAAAAGAATCTTTTTCATTTGAATAATTTTTAGTTACACACTTCTTTGAACATTTAGAATAATATCAAAATCACATTTCAATATCATTTCTAACATTACTCTCGTAAAACACAAGCATATTCAGCTCATTATTTACAAATAATTATCAACATTTTTATTTCAAATATCTTCCTCCTTTTTTATAAAGTTACTCATAAATAAATCTATTATTGCAATAAAGACTATACTGTTTTTTATAGAATAACAACAATATTTTCTATTTTGTTTTCCTCTGATTAAAGTAAAATCCATACCCTAAGTTTATTCAGATTCATAATTCATTTATCACGAGACAATACAGATTCTTATACAAAACACTTTTCTTGGTTCATGATTTCCCCAGGAAAAGTGTTTGATCATAGTCAGACATATTGATAATCTTTCAGTGCATTTTGTAATTCCCTTCGCGCAAAAAAGATACGGCTCTTTACCGTTCCCAACGGTAGATCCAGTTTTTCTGCTATCTCATGGTATTTATAACCATTCAGATACAATGAAAACGGAATTTTAAATTCACTATTGAGTCCAGCAACCGCTTTTGTGACTTCCTGAATCTGGTAAATCTTATCCGGAGAACCCGAAATAGAATCATTGGTAACGTTCAAATTGTATAAATCCTCATTTTGGTCAACGATACTCTGTATACGAACAACTTTATGGTAGTTATTTATAAAGATATTACGCATTATAGTCATGACCCAACCAGCAAAATTGACATTATCTACGAACTTTTCCTGATTATCCAAAACCTTTAGAGTCGTATCTTGCAACAAGTCCAAGGCATCATCTCGGTTGGCAGTGAGTTTGATGGCAAAGTTCATCATGTGTCCCTGTAAACCGACCAGTCTTTGTTGAAATTGCATCTTATCCATATATTTATTTTTCGTTAAAAGTTTTACCTGCCACAAAACTATAATCCAACCCCTTATCCTCAAGTTCAATTTCGTTCGAAAAGACTCCGGATTCGTTTTTTGCACCTTTGTAAGGTACATATCGGACGATTCCGTACATTTTCCTTACAAAGTTTGAAAGACATACTTCATTTTTTCCATGGCTTATGACCACTGTGGCTTCTATGAACCGGTCCATATCCTCGAAAACCAAATCGTCTGATGAAGACAAAAAAATGTGAAAGGAAATCAGGTAAGACTTATTTTAACATTCCCATCAGAAAAAAAACTAGGGCCAAATAGTAACGGAACTGGTCAGGCTTCGCAAGATGAAAGTAGCGCCAGCCTGCCGTCTGTTTGGCCATTGTC
>NZ_RAYG01000028.1:0-91945 GCF_003670185.1 Parabacteroides sp. CH2-D42-20
AACCGTTGCTTTTGGCGGTTACTCATCTTCTCTTCTTGTAAACGGATAGCCAAAAAGTCAAGGATCAGTTTATCAGACAAGGCATAGGACTTTTTATTAGAGGATTTGAATGTCAGTGATTCAATACGGGGATTCTGCTCTAAGAAAGCACAAAATTCATTGTAGGTCTCTTGGTGTGTCTTTTTTGGTACAAGTAGATTCTTGCAAGCGTCAGTAGTATAGTCATACAGATACAGGATCAGTCCCCAGAATGATTCTTTATCCAGATTCAATTCTGTTAGAAGTTCCTGTAAACGCTCGTGCTTATCATGGCCTGATCTATTGAAAGGGATTGATTTTAAAATATCCTCATACCAGTGGGCAAATCCAACGGGATACCAAGTATTCATTAAATACGTCTTGCCATCTTCATCTGTTTCTAAGATAGCTTGGTAAGAGCCGAAGTATTTCAGCACATACGTTAATAGCGGGTTGTCTATATCCAGTATCATTTCCTTTTATTTGTTTGATGTGGCAAAATTAAGATAAAAGAATCCTGTCCCCATTTCTGGAAACAGGATTCTTTGGTTTAGAGTAGGTTTTTCATTGCGTCTTCCATCTGGTCATTACCGAAGCTGTCCAAATAGATTTGTGTTACTCTCTCTGAACTGTGTCCTAAAGCCTCACAGATTAAAGAGGTATTCACGCCTGATCTCTTTAAGACTGTGGCGAAACTATGTCTTGCAACATATGTTGTCAAGTCAATAGGAATATTCAACCTTTCTCCTATTTCTTTCAAAGACTTATTCACTTTCGCTATAATCTTATGAATCCTATTTACTTTCTGCTGTTCTGTCTTATGAAAATTGGATAGAATAGGAAATAAATAGGGATTATCAGGCATTGAGTATTTCTGAATCAATTTAATAGCCTGTTCCTGCAATGAAACCTTTATCTGCTTTTGAGTTTTCTTTCTGATATAGATTAATCTATTTTCCAAGATATTATCTTTTGTCAGACGAGCAATGTCTCCAAAGTTAATACCTGCTGCCAGATATGAAAAAGTAAACAAGTCTATAGCTAAACATTCCAAAGGTGTTTGCCCTTGATAGTTTAGTACAGATAAGATCTCATCCTTCTGTATTGAACGTTTGGCTGTAGTTTGGCTTAATTTAGAGACTTTAAACGAATTAAAAGGATAATATTCTGATTTAACGATCTTCTCCTCTATCGCAAAATTATAAATCACCCGTAAATGCCTAAAGCGTGTTCCCAATGTGTTTATAGCCAATCCTTGACTTTGCAACCACACCTCATAACGCTTTAACCAAATTGTATCCATATCAGAAAAAGGAATATCCAAATGCTTGTTGAATTTTATAAGAGAATGCATAGTACATTTATACATATCCGCATAACGTAAACGATTTGCTGATTCAAGTTCTTGAATATACTGGTTAAAGACCTCTTGCACAGTTTTACGCTTTACTGATTTGTTCACCTTCTCCATTAAAGACGTTGCTGTAAATTCTTTTTCCTGTGATTTAAACTCTATAACCTTATCTGTATAGACTTTTACTTTCTCCGCTATTAACCTTTCTATGTACTCCTTATTTGGACATTTAGAAGTTGGTTTGTTGGCTTTAAAGTCCCAATATTTAGGCAATATGGAAATACCAAGACTTTGATATTTCATTTTTCGATCCTTACAAACACGAATCATCAAAGGTGATTCATTGTTTTTCAACACTTTAGATTTGTAACATACGACATTGACTGTTGTACTCATGGTTTAAACGCTGGTTTAAACATCGGTTTAAACAAACCACGAAAACCACAGAAAACACCATAAAAAAAGCAGTTACCTAAAAAGATAACTGCCTAATTTTGTGAGCCGAAAGCCGGACTTGAACCGGCGACCTACGCATTACGAATGCGTTGCTCTACCAGCTGAGCTATTTCGGCAACATTTGTTTCTTTATTTCGGGCGCAAAGATACAGGGTTTATTTGACATCTGCAAGAAGATTCGCTAAAAAATCATCTAAATCCGCATCTAAATCTTTTAATAGAGGATCGTCCAGACGAAGCACATCATCGTCTATGAAGAGAAGTTCCTCTATCACAACAAAATCTTCATCAGTCAAGCTAACAGAAAGAGGTTTCATGAACCGGGGAGCGTCAAAAATATTCTTGGTGGATAAGATCGTAAGGACCGCCTTCACCGAAGCGGCAACCCGCTTATTGAATGCGTTCTCCTCCTCGTTCGAGTTCACCCAATCGAAGATAACGATCTTTTCGATCAAATGCTCCTCATCATCATAAATTTGCAGTTCCCCGCTTTCCGCATCGGCCTGCACATATAAGTCGCTTATAAAATTACCGGACTCATCCTTGGCCAGCTTTTCAATAGCCGACGTAAAAGCATTCTCGATGAGGGATTGAACCTTTGCTATATTTGCGTTCATATATTAATTCTCCTTTATTCGAATATGCGTCAAAAGTAATAATAATTCACCGAATAACGCCGTTAATCCTCACCAAATTGCACATTTAGTTTCTTATCGGAACGAATTCGTTCGGCCAACGCCTGCACATAGAGTTCCAATAATTTGGTACTCTTATCATTATCACCACTATTACGCTTGAATAAATCGTATGATTTATGAGCCCACTCATAGGCTTCTTTTAAATCTCCTCTCATCTCATAGCATAGGGCCAGATTAGAGGCCGCCTTCGCCCGGCTTTTCCAGTTTTCCGTACCCCGGTAAAGCCCGGACCAACGATCTTCCGCCATATCCCATTTCTCATTAGCCGCATAAGCGGAAGCCTCTTTCCAACGTGAACCCATTCCGGTAAAGTACCAACGAGTCTCCTTCTCCCAATGAGGAACAAAATTAGCGTAGACCTTCGCCCCGAAATATTTACCGGCCCCACGCAAAGCATTCTCCGGAGAGGGCAATACCTTATCCAAGATCGGCATATAATCCGCACTTTCCGCCCAATAAATACTATCTTTCATATGTACCGTCGCCAGTGGAGCCTCACGATCGGGAACGTAACTGCGTATCACGCCAGCCATCTGCACGTCGATCATTCCCATTACATACCCTTCGCCCAAGGTACCTACGCTTTTCTTCATATCGAACAGCAAGCGGTCGATGGAGATAACCGCATCGGCACCGGTCTCATCGCATAGCGACGCTACTTGCCCTTGGGTAAGTTTCGTATCCAGAAACGCCTGATTATCTTTTCGAACCGCATCATGGTAAAGCAATACGTCGTTAAAATAAGAAGCCTCCACGATAGCCTCCCCTAAAGTACGGCAAGCGTCAAACAGCGCACTATCCGCTTTCGCTTTGCAAGTATCCTGCTTTTCTCCCTGCAAGGTGTATTCGTAACCCGCATCCTCCGGTTGGGGAACGGCATTGTTTACGATAAGTACCTTGGCGACATTCTCAGGAAACGTCACCTCCGCAGGATTATACGTCTCGATACCTACATAATTAATCGTGCTACAAGCGGACAACAAACCCGCTATGCCTATAAAAAGAATGCTTCTCATCTTCATCTATTTAAAAGGGGGCGATTTACGCCCCCACATTATGTCAAATCACTCACAGCCTTGAAATAGCCGATAGACTCCGCGATCCCCAAGAATGGGTCTTTCATGTCTTTCTCGTATTCCAAGCTACACATTCCCGTGTAATTAACTTCCCGCATCATACGGATCAGCGCAGGGAAGTCGATCTTTCCACGACCGATCTCGATCCCGACTCCCGCCTTCGAAGAATCCGTCACGTCCTTGATATGCATATCAAACACCCGGGTATGGTATTTCTTCAAGTCGGCCACAGGATCACAGCCGTTTCGCAAGTCATGTCCGACATCCAGACACATACCGATACGGGGGTCTAAATCCTTCGTATGCTCCCAAACGTCCGTAGCGTCGGGATACGTCTTAATATCAGGACCGTGCAAGTGGATGGCGTAATGGAAATCATACTCCTTCACTTTTTTATCCACATAGGGTAAAAGCTCGTAATTCGGGACACCGACGATCAACTTCACTCCTACCCGCTTCGCATAATCAAACGCACGGTCTATCTCTTCCTCGCTCTTCATATAAATAGGACCTACGGCATATCCCGTCACTTTATGGGCAGCGCATTTATCATGAAAAGCCCGAATCTGCTCATCCGTACTATTCAACGGCAAATGGAAATCCTTGATGCAAAGATAATGGATATCTAATCGTTCCAACGTCTTCAACGTCGTATCTAAATCAAAATTAACGAAAGTATATCCCGCCATTCCCAGATGGAATGGATTTACGGCCTTCGGAGCCTTTGGTTTTACAGGGTCCGGCAAACCGGCCTTAGCGATAGCGGAAGTTCCCAACAAGAGAGCCCCGGCCAATCCTTGCTTAAAAAATAAACGTCTTGAGTGTTTCATGGTTTATATTATATATAATAATGTATACTATCATCATAAACAGTTTTCACCCCGCAAGATAATAAAAAGATCTTTACGAGCCAGCATTCGGACGAATCAGTGGCAAAGTTACATAAAAGATCGAGCCTTTTCCCAGCTCAGAGGTAACCCATATCTTTCCTCCCATTTGCTCTACCAATCCCCGACAGATAGCCAATCCCAGTCCAACGCCTTTGCTCCAACTGTCCAATTGGACAAAACGGCTGAATATGGAATCGATCTTATCTCTCGGTATTCCCTCTCCGCTATCCTCCACGAAAAACTCGACAGAAGCCGCCGTTCTCTTATATCCAAAACGGATGAACCCCTTCTCGGTATGCTTGATCGAATTCGTGAGCAAATTCGTAAGGATTTGTGTCAAGCGGTTCTTATCAGCCTCCATCACCAAGGCCTCGCAGTCGTTCAGTCGCAACTCTATGCCCGACGGCATACGCAACAAGATCATGCTATAAATCTCTTTCATCAGTAAACCAATATCCAGCTCCTTATAAATCAGAGGCATGGAATTTGACTCGATCTTGGAAAGATCGAGCACATCCCCGATCAACCGCTGCAACAACTCATTATTACTTTGGATGATATTTGAGAACTCAAGCCTTGTCTCCCGGTCTTCCTCATCCACCAATACTTGCGAGAAACCTACGATAGCGTTCAAAGGTGTCCGTATCTCATGATTCATGTTCGCTAAAAACGCGGACTTCAGGCGATCGGCTTCCTCCGCCTTTTCCTTAGCCCTCTCCAGCCTCAATCCGTACCGATGCCGGGAATACGAGATATATCCCAAGAAGCAACAGATGATCATCAAAATCGCAAGACCTCCCCCCATTGTCAATAAATTAGCACGTAGATGGCTCGCGTCCAGCTCCATCTTCTTATTTGCCAATTCCAGTTTATCCACATCATGCTGGTTCCTCAGCATAGCCAAATCCGCATAAAATTCGGCGCTCATAAGCGAGTCTTTCAAATGCGTATATATTTGATAGGTCTTAGCGGATTTTACCCCTTCCCCTTTCTGTAAAAGGATATCCGCCTTTTTCGCCAGCATCAATAGTATTTGGGTATTCTTCTTTTCAGAGCTAACGATAGAGAGTAACGTATCGACAAAGGTTAGAGCCCTGTCATAGTCTTTTATAAATATGGAATAGTCCAGCTCCAAGTTCATGACCGTTTGAGTCTCTCTAACTAAATTCGCCTCTTCCACACAACGTTTGGTCAATATTAAATGCGAATGGGCTAATTTGGCATCATTCATCTCGATACCTTGAACCGCATACGAACGGTGATAGAGATACTTAAGGTAATTCACCGACATCTCTTCATTCAATTCCGTAATCCCATTCCCGTCACAATAGTCGATATAGGCTTTCAACTTCTCCAGATAGCGTTTCCTTGTCTCGACCGTCCTCCCTTTGTTCAATATCTGGCGAATGATATAAATCCGCTTGGGCAAAGGGGTGTCACGTTCCTCCATTCCCTGAAGCACCTCTTCGTATAAGGCGATACCTTCACTCATGAATCCCGTCTCGATATAAAAGTCCGCTAACGCTTGGTTCGCCATATCGGCACCCTCCGGGAAATTCAATTCTTTAGAAAGGGCCTTCAACGCATTCACCTCCCGCAGAACCCCATCATCCTCCCGGCGGCTCGTCATGGTATAGATATTCCAGCCTTTTACCCGAAACAGGTCCTCAATACGTCCTACCTCCAAAAACACAGGCTCCGCCTTTTGTATGAAATAGCGCATACTATCCGTATTTTTCGAATAGTAATAGCGAATTAGCCTATACAATTCGTCCGCCTCCTGCCGGCGCAAGCTATCACTCCCCGCCGCCAATATACGAACGGATGACAGTAAAAGCAGGAATAGGAAAATAATACGTAGTTGTCTCATACCGCAAGATTATAATAATTATCACTACGAGCTTATCCTCGGCCGTATCAATGGCAAAGTCACATAGAAGACAGAGCCTTCACCTACCCTCGAAGTAACCCGGATATTTCCACCCATCTGTTCAACCAAGCCTTGGCAAATAGCGAGCCCCAAGCCAACCCCCTTACTCCAGTTATCCAATTGCACGAAACGGCTGAATATCGTATCGATCTTATCTTCCGGTATTCCTTCTCCACTATCTTGCACGAAGAACTCCACGGATAAAGCCGATCTCTTATATCCGAAACGAATAGATCCCTCTTGTGTATGCTTGATCGCATTCGTCAACAGATTTGTCAGGATTTGAGTCAGGCGGTTCCGGTCAGTCTCCATAACCAGCTCCTCACAATCATATAATTCAAGCTCCACCCCCTCATGCATACGCAATAGGATCATGCTATAAATCTCTTTCATCAAGGTAGGGATATCTTGGTCCTTATAAATGAGAGGCATCGAATTTGACTCGATCTTGGATAGGTCCAGGACATCCGCGATTAACCGCTGCAACAGCTCGTTATTATTCTGGATAATGTCCGCGAACTCTTGTCTTGTTTCCCGATCCTCCTCATCAACCAATACTTGTGAGAAACCGACAATGGCATTTAATGGAGTACGTATCTCATGATTCATATTGGCAAGGAAAGCCGATTTCAGACGATCGGCTTCCTCCGCCTTATCTTTTGCCTGTTTCAATTGCAATCCATATTTATGCCGTGAATAAGAAATATACCCCAAAGAGCAACAAACCAGCAACAATAGAACAAGCCCTCCACCCATCACCAATAATTTCGTACGTGAATGAGCCGCCTCCAATTCCATCTTCTTATTTGCCAATTCCAATTTATCCACGTCATGACGAGCTCGTAAATTCGCTAAATCATTATAAAATGCAGCATTAGTCACTGAATCCTTCAAACTGATATACTCGCGATACGCATCCGCAGCCTCCATTCCATGGCCTGAATTATAGCATATTATGGCCTTATCCTTCATCAATCCCAATACGGATACCGCCCTCTTACGTTGTAAGCAATAATCAATTAACTCATTAGCCAATGCTTTCCCCCGCTCATAATCGCCCGATATCCGATAATAGAGTAAACGGATATTAGAAATCGAGAGATATTCATTCCTCATGTTACAGTCTTTAACCAACTTCTCTGCACGAGCTAGATGGTAAGATGTGAGGGAGACATCTTTCTTATCAATACCCAGCAAGGCGTAACTACGGTGATAAAGATATTTAACATAATATAAAGGAGTATCTTCGTCTAATTCCTCTATTCCTTTTTCTTCGCATTCCACGATATACTCTTTCAATTTCTTTAAATAAAACAGTCTCTTCGATGCTTGGATATTTTCATTTTGTAAATGCCGGATAACGGTAATCCTTTTGGCCAATGGGGAATCCCTTTTCTCCATATCCAGGAAAACCTCCTCATACAAGGCGATTCCCTCCGCGTCAAATCCCGTACTGAAGTAAAAATCCGCCAGGGCTTGATTCGCCATATCGATACCATCCGGAAAATCAAGTTCGCTGGATAGATCTTTCAATGCCTGTACATTCTCTAGCACCCTTTCCTTCTCGCCATTACTCGATAAAGCGTAAATATACCATCCTTTAATCCGGCAAAGATCCTCATAACGTTTTTGGGCTAAATAAATAGGCTCGGCTTTCTTTATGAAAAAATACATACTGTCTATATTCCGGGAATAATAATACCGGATGATCTGGAACAAAGCGTTGCCTTTATAAGTATCATCCTTACTCAACTCCGCCTCCTTGAGCAATCTATCCGCATAATATTTATAATCCAGCCCTTGTCCTTTATCACTAGCAAGTTCATCCAACTTCACAAGCCTGTCACCCGAAGGCATTTTTGCCAGCACACATTCCATGCTATCGATATCAGTGGCCGCAGTAGCTACAAATATTGGGGTAAGAGATAAATATATTATTAACAGTATGTTTCGCATTTAAAGTTTACAAAATAGACATCAATTAGTTAACGTGTGGCAAGTTAGTAAAATTTAGACAACAGCGTATCATTATTTACAAGTTTAATATTATAATTTTCAACTCAATCAACAAAAAAGCCTATATCAATCAAAGAAAGATTGATATAGGCTCTTATTTCAAAGAAACAGCTGTTCTCTTTATTTTGTCAAGGCGGCGATACTTTCCTCGATAGACTTAATCTTCGATTCGGCATCGGCTTGCTTTTTCTTCTCCATCTCGATTACTTTCGCCGGGGCTTTGCTTACGAAATTCTCATTGCCTAATTTCTTCATGACAGAAGTCAAGAAACCTTTTTGGTATTTCAATTCTTCTTGAAGCTTAGCCAACTCTTCTTCCACATTGATCAGATTGCCTAAAGGTACGGCATATTCAGTCGTACGTACCAAGAACGATACAGCGCCGGCCGCTTTCTCCTCTACCTTGGAGATGGAAGAGAGGTTACACATCTTAGCGATCACAGCGTTGAATGCCTCATTGTGCTCACCCACGATCTGCAATTCCAGCGCATCCTTATTCGGTATATTCTTTTGCAAACGAATTGTACGGACACCGCCAACGATCTCTTTCACGATCTCGAAAGCATCCAAATAAGCGCTATCCGCAACAGCTACTTCCGGCATTTGGGCAACCATCAAGCTCTCACCTTCCTTACGAGGCTCAAGGGCTTGCCATAATTCCTCGGTAATAAACGGCATGAAAGGATGAAGCAAACGAAGCAAGGCATCGAAGAAACCGAGTGTAGCCTCATACGTAGCCTTGTCGATCGGCTGCTGATACCCCGGTTTTACCATCTCCAGATACCATGAGGAGAACTCATCCCAGAACAATTTATAGACAGCCATCATCGCTTCGCTCAGACGATATTTACTGAAAGAGTCGTCTACCTCGGCAATCGTCTTATCCAGCTGCATCTTGAACCATTTCACGGCGATAGCGGAAGCCTCCGGCTGGGCGATCGTATCGTCTACCGTCCAGCCCTTCACCAAGCGGAAAGCATTCCAGATCTTATTATTGAAGTTACGCCCTTGCTCGCACAAAGCATCATCGAAAGGAATATCATTTCCGGCAGGAGCCGCGAGCATCAAGCCCATACGCACGCCGTCCGCACCGTATTGCTCGATCAATCGCAACGGATCGGGAGAGTTTCCTAAAGATTTAGACATCTTACGTCCCAACTTATCACGAACGATACCCGTAAAGTAGACGCTCTTGAACGGCATTTTCCCTCTGTACTCATAGCCGGCCATAATCATACGGGCTACCCAGAAGAAGATGATATCCGGTCCGGTCACCAAATCACTGGTCGGATAGTAATAATTGATTTCCTCATTATCCGGGTTATTGATACCGTCGAACAGGGAGATCGGCCACAGCCAAGAAGAGAACCAAGTGTCCAATACGTCCTCGTCCTGACGCAAATCAGACATGGTCAGATTCGGGTTACCGCATTTCTCTTTCGCCAGTTCCAAAGCTTTCTCTTCCGTCTCGGCTACCACGTAACCGCCTTCCGGCAAGAAGTAAGCCGGGATACGGTGCCCCCACCAAAGCTGACGGCTGATACACCAGTCCTTGATATTCTCCATCCAATGGCGATAGGTATTCTTGAATTTCGGCGGATAGAACTTGATATCGTCGTTCATGACCGGCTCCAAGGCGATCTGGGCTAGATGTTCCATCTTCAAGAACCATTGCATAGACAATTTCGGTTCGATAGGCACGTTCGTACGCTCCGAGAAGCCCACCTTGTTCTCGTAAGCCTCTACCTTCTCCAAAAGACCGGCGTTACGCAAGTCTTCCTCGATTTGCTTGCGGACATCAAAACGATCCATGCCCACGTACAGGCCAGCGGCCTCGCTCAGCGTACCGTTATCGTTGAATATATCGATAGAAGGCAAATTATATTTCTCGCCCAACATATAGTCGTTTACATCGTGTGCCGGGGTCACTTTCAAACAGCCCGTACCGAACTCTATATCTACGTAATCATCCTCGATCACCGGAATCTCACGGCCTACCAGCGGAACGATCACTTTCTTTCCTCTCAGATGTTGGTTCTTCGGGTCGTTCGGGTTGATACACATCGCCGTATCTCCCATAATCGTCTCCGGACGGGTAGTGGCGACAATGGCGTATCCCTCCTCGCCTACGATCTTATAGCGAAGATAGTACAACTTACTATGCTCTTCCTTATAGATAACCTCCTCATCGGACAGGGCCGTCAACGCCTTCGGGTCCCAATTCACCATACGGACACCCCGGTAGATCAAACCTTTCTTATATAGATCGACAAAAACCTTGATAACGCTCTCCGAACGTTTCTCGTCCATCGTGAACGCCGTACGATCCCAATCGCAGGAAGCACCCAATTTACGAAGTTGCTTCAAGATAATGCCGCCATGCTCTTCTTTCCATTCCCAAGCATGCCGCAAAAACTCGTCGCGAGTCAGATCGGTCTTCTTGATTCCTTGCCCGGCCAAACGATTCACCACTTTCGCCTCCGTAGCGATCGAAGCATGGTCCGTACCCGGTACCCAACAAGCGTTCTTACCCATCATACGGGCACGGCGAACCAAGATATCTTGGATCGTATTGTTAAGCATATGTCCCATGTGCAATACGCCGGTGACGTTAGGGGGCGGGATTACAATCGTATACGGCTCACGGCCGTCTGGCTTTGACTTAAAGAAGCCGTTATCCAACCAATACTGATACCACTTCCCCTCTACTTCAGCGGGATTGTACTTACTAGCGATTTCCATATTTTTATAACTAATTAGTCTTTACACATTTCTCGATCCGCAAAAGTACAAAAAATATAGACAAAAAACGCTGAGCATCGGGAAATATAGTCGGCCGAGACAATAGGCATTCCCTGTCGGACACGCCACTATTCTACAAACCACGACGTGGTTTATACAGACCAAGCCGTGGATTGTACAGATCACGACGTGATTTATAAGGACCACGCCGCTATTTTGAAAATAGAGTGAATGGCAATTACTTTTACATCCGGGGATTTGAAGGTTTATTCCTATAACAAGCAAACTATTTATAACGGTTTTTCTATTCCGCGCTATTGCAGTTTCGCGTAAATGCCTGTATCTTCGCGTACTATAAAAAATAGATATGAGAAAGCGATCTGAGTATAAAGGAGGGGATAATCGACATAAACCCTCTAAAGAACGACGGGTAACGGTGGGTGAAAGTAACACTTTGCTACCTTTCCTGTTCGAGTTATTAAAAGAACAGAGCCGTTCATCAGTGAAAGGATTATTGAGCAGGGGACAAATATCGGTAAACGGGAAAGTCACCAGACAGTTCGATGCGGCACTGAACCCCAACGATACAGTCGGGATTAACTATGGAAGAGGAAAGGTGGAATTCAACAATCCGCTACTGAGAATTGTTTGGGAAGATGATGACCTCATCGTGATCAACAAGAGGGAAGGCTTGCTATCCGTATCTACCGATCGTGTTAAAGAGCGTACGGCATATCGCTTATTAAGCGATTATGTGAAACAATCCGATCCTCGTAATAAGATATTCGTTTTGCACCGTCTGGATCGGGATACGTCTGGTATCATGATGTTCGCTAAAAATCAAGGCGTAAAGGAACAACTTCAATCCAACTGGAGCGAAATGATTACCCAACGTACCTATGTAGCGGTAATAGAAGGCCGGCCGGAGAAAGATACGGATTTGATCGTTTCCAATCTTGTTGAGAATAAGAATATGCAAGTGTATGTGACGTTGGAGGGAGACGGAAAAGAAGCGATCACTCGCTACCGCCTGTTACAAACGAACAATAGCTATTCGCTTCTGGAACTGGAACTGGAAACGGGACGTAAGAACCAAATCCGCGCCCAGATGCAATCTATCGGTCACCCGGTAGCCGGCGACACCAAATATGGAGCGGAGACGAATCCTGCGGGACGTTTGATGCTTCATGCCCGTAAACTCTGTTTTATCCACCCGGTAACGGGAGAGGAAATGCGTTTTGAGACCCGGATTCCGGAGATCTTTTCATCAACAGCAAAGTAACTTTAGCAATAAATAATAAAAATGAAGAAACTCATCAGTTCGATCATGCTGGCGCTATTAGCGCTGGTAGCGCAGGCACAAATACTTACGCCTGTCAAATGGAAAATTAAACTAGACGACAAGGGTGGCGCACCCGAGAAAGAGATCGTCTTTACCGCCACGGCGGACAAAGGTTGGCACCTGTATGACATGAACCTGCCGGAAGGAGGTCCTGTATCTACATCTTTCACATTCGAGACATTGAATGGAGCTGAACTGATTGGTCAACCGGTTCCTTCTGTAAAGCCGACCACGGTTTACGACGAGCAATTCGCCATGAACCTTCGTTGGTATCCGGGTACGGTATCGTTCATCCAAAAACTAAAAATTACCGATCCCGCTAAATTCAAGGTAGAGGGCGAGGTGGAATTTATGGCTTGTAATGACGAGACTTGCCTTCCCCCAGATCAAATACCTTTCTCTTTCGATAAGAAAAGTATCCATCTAGATCCAGCTCTGGCAGCTAATAGCTCGACTACAGAGGTGGATAAAGATGACGCCACGACCGTACAGCCGGATACGCAGGTCGTAGCGGAAGATGCTAGCGAGTTGAACACTCCGGACCCTGCCGCTAAAGAGACACCGGCTATGACATCTCCCAAAGCGTCCGACAGCTTAACCGATAGCCCGAATCTTTGGTCTCCGGTGATCGACCAATTGAAAGCGTTCGGTGATTCTACGGTATCGGCGGCAGATACCTCTTGGTTATTCATCTTCTTCGCGGGTTTCTTAGGTGGTTTGATCGCCTTATTGACTCCTTGCGTTTGGCCGATGATCCCTATGACGGTTAGCTTCTTCCTGAAACGTACGAAAGATCGTAAGAAAGCGATTCGCGACGCTATCACCTATGGATTATCTATTATCGTAATCTATTTGGTTATGGGCTTGTTGATTACCGGTATCTTCGGAGCGAGCGCATTGAATGATTTATCAACGAACGCGATCTTTAATATCCTGTTCTTCTTGTTGCTGGTAGTATTCGCAGTCTCCTTCTTCGGAGCCTTCGAGCTGGTATTACCTGCGTCATGGACTAGCAAATTGGATAGCAAGGCCGATTCAACGACCGGCGTATTGAGTATATTCTTTATGTCGTTCACGTTGGTGTTGGTATCTTTCTCTTGTACGGGTCCGATTATCGGGACCTTGTTGGTACAGGCTGCTTCTATGGGTACGGCGGTAGGACCGGCTATCGGTATGTTCGGTTTCGCCTTGGCGTTATCCATCCCGTTCAGTGTCTTCGCCATCTTCCCGAATATGCTGCAAAGTATGCCGAAATCCGGCGGATGGTTGAATTCAGTGAAGGTCGTATTGGGCTTCTTGGAGTTGGCATTGGCTTTGAAGTTCCTTTCCGTAGCGGACTTAGCGTATGGTTGGCGTTTACTAGACCGTGAGGCTTTTATCGTGCTTTGGATCGTGATCTTCAGCTTATTGGGTGTTTATTTATTAGGAAAGATCAAGTTTAGCCATGATAGCGAAGTAAAATATGTATCTGTTCCTCGTCTGTTTATGGCGATTATCTCTTTCGCTTTCGCCATTTACATGGTTCCGGGACTTTGGGGCGCTCCGTTAAAGGCGATCAGCGCATTCGCTCCTCCGTTGTACACACAAGATTTCAATCTATACAAAAACGAGGTACACGCCGCATTCGACGATTATGAATCCGGTATGGCTTATGCCAAGAAGGTAAATAAACCCGTCATGATCGACTTCTCCGGTTTCGGTTGCGTAAACTGCCGTAAGATGGAGGCTTCCGTTTGGACGGATCCTAAGGTGAAGCAAATGCTAGAAAATGATTACGTGCTAATCACTCTCATGGTAGACGATAAGACGAAACTCCCGCAACCCATCGAGATCCAAGAGAACGGAAAGACTCGTAAGCTGAAGACGATCGGTGATAAATGGAGTTATTTGCAACGAAGCAAGTTCGGTTCTAACGCCCAGCCATTCTACATCTTATTGAATGACGAGGGACAGCCGCTCGGACCTTCATACGCATTCAATGAGGATGTTTCCAAATACATCCAGTTCCTTCAAAACGGATTGAAAGAATTCAAGAAAGAACAACAATAAAACACATACAGAGGGCAGGGTAGAACCCGGCCCTCTTTCTTTTACAATCATTATCGAATAAGTAAATAATATGGCAACTAGAGAAGAGAAGATGGAAGCCTTCGGGCAATTACTCGACATTCTGGATGAATTACGGGTAAAATGCCCATGGGATCGTAAACAGACAAACGAGAGCCTCCGCACGAATACAATCGAGGAAACCTATGAATTATGCGAGGCCCTGATGCGTGAGGATAACACAAACATAAAAAAGGAATTAGGAGACCTGTTATTGCACATCGTCTTTTACTCCAAGATCGGCGAGGAAAAAGAAGCTTTCGATATCAAGGATGTCTGCGACAGCCTTTGCCAGAAACTGATTTACCGCCATCCACACGTATTCGGAGATACCTCCGCCGATACCGCCCAAAAGGTAGAGCAAAGCTGGGAGCAGCTTAAATTGAAAGAAAAGGGGGGTAACAAAACCGTGCTGGAAGGTGTTCCCGCTTCCCTCCCATCCGTAGTAAAAGCGCATCGTATCCAAGATAAGGCCCGTAACGTAGGTTTCGACTGGGAACAACGGGATCAAGTATGGGATAAGGTACAGGAGGAATTTAATGAGTTGAAAACCGAGATAGACAGGATGGACGCAGATAAGATGGAAGCTGAGTTCGGAGATCTCTTCTTTAGCTTGATCAACGCTGCCCGCCTATACAAAATAAATCCGGACAACGCATTGGAACGCACGAACCAGAAGTTTATCCGCCGTTTTAATTATCTGGAGGAACATACGATCCAAGAAGGTCGTTCCTTGAAAGATATGACATTGGAGGAAATGGACCAACTATGGAATGAGGCCAAGGCCAAAGGCTTATAAAGCTAGGATAAGGGCAAAACAAAAGGGGAACCGACATCACGTCGCCACCCCTCCCTTAACTTAAACGCCAAAACTAAATCTAAACAAAAAACACAAATAATGATAATATTTTACTTTTTCTGTTTTTCTTCCTTCTTGTTGTCCCGACCACTCTTCATAAAATTCCGGACAAACTTATATTCCGCATTTCGGTACTTATAGACCTTTTCGGGAGAAAGTATCTTCTTGAATCTCTCAAAATACTCTTTTTCCAACTGTGCCTCTTTTATCTCAACATCCAGACATTCGTCTATCACTTTGTTATAATCAGCATCTGTCGGATTCTCCTTATGTCGAATTTCTTTTGATAACTTACGACATTCACGACCTACCTCAAATTTTTTCTGTCGCAACTCATTGCATAAAGGAATAAATTGTGCAGCTTCCTCAGGTGTAAGGCCAACTTCAGCCGTAATAAAAGCATTCCGCCTTGCTTCGAATGCTTCTCTATCAAAATGTCTTTGCTCTTTCTTCTCTTGTGCCGTAGCATTGAAAGAGAGTAGAACCGAAATCGCTACAAATGTAATGAAAAATATTTTATTCATACAAGTATTATTACAAAAATCTTCGATAAAATTACTATTTTAAACTTTATTCAGAATAGGAAAGTTCCTCATCTAAGAGATAATTGGCGTACTGAACTTCCAAATACTCCAAATACTCCTCATCTTCTTCCGCTTCAATAGCGTCTAAAGCCGTTGTCGGGACTTCCGTCCGGACCAGTAAAGAATCAGACGCAGTACTACCATCGGAACCGTTTATTCCCACGATAGCCTTGAAAAACAAACCAAGACCAGCGAATACCGCAGCCATGTACAACCACGGACGAACACGATCCATCACGGAAATCCGTTTCGCCCTCTCCTCCGGCTTCTCGGGGAGCTGACTCATGATCCGCTCCGTAAGCCCTTCCATATACCCTTCCGGTACAGTGAAAGGATTAGTTCCTTTCAAGCGATCTAGGTTGTTTTCTTCTTTTTTCATACTTTTTCTCTTTTTATATTGCTTTGACAGCGATTCGGGCAAAAGGTTTAAACCTCTTTTGTTAAAAACTCCTCGATTTTTTTCACCGCATGATGATACGAAGCCTTCAAAGCCCCGACAGAGGTACCTAGTATCTCGGAGATCTCCTCGTACTTCATCTCCTCGTTATACTTCATATTGAAAACCAAGCGTTGTTTCTCCGGCAAGGTAAGAATAGCGTTTTGCAATCTTACCTGTATCTCGTCACCATCGAAGTATTCATCCCCTTTCAAACGTTCCAGCAAAAAGGTATCCGCATCGTCGATAGATACGTTATTCATATTTCGCTGTTTGTTTAGGAAAGTAATGCATTCGTTGATCGCGATCTTATAAAGCCATGTAGATAATTTGGCCTCACCACGAAAAAGCTCGATGTTCGTCCAAGCTTTCAAAAATGTATTTTGGAGTAAGTCGTTCGCATCCTCATGATCCAGTACCATCTTTCGTATATGCCAATACAACTTCTCGCCATACAAGCTTACGACCTTGGCGAAGGCCTCACGTTGTCGGGCCGGGTCCCGGAGCTGTACTACAATTTCGTCTTCTGTATAGGATTGCATTTTTTCTATTTTGGGAAGTGCCCAGAACAGGACTCGAACCTGCACGATCGCAAAACCACTCGCACCTGAAACGAGCGCGTCTACCAATTCCGCCACCTGGGCTTTTTTTAATCATTCTGAAGCGCAACCTATCGGTATTGCGCATACAAAGGTAATCGTTTTTTCCAATTAGCAAGCAAATGAAAATAAAAAAAGCGACCGTCCCTTCCGGAACGGCCGCCCATATCATTAATCACGGGAGTCGATTACATCATACCGCCCATTCCGCCACCCATACCCGGGTTCATCGGAGGCATAGCCGGAGTCTCTTCTTTCTTCTCTGCGATCACACACTCTGTAGTCAAGAACATACCAGCGATAGAAGCAGCGTTCTCCAATGCTACGCGAGTTACCTTAGCCGGGTCGATTACACCAGCCTCGCACAAATTCTCGAAACAGTCCTTACGAGCGTTGTAACCGAAGTCGCCCTTGCCTTCCTTCACTTTCTGAACGATAACGGCACCTTCCTTACCAGCGTTAGCTACGATCTGGCGAAGCGGCTCCTCGATAGCGCGCTTAACGATCTCGATACCTGTAGTCTCGTCCTCGTTGTCGCCCTTCATGCCTTCCAATGCATCGATAGCACGGATATAGGCTACACCACCACCGGGCACCGTACCTTCTTCGATAGCGGCACGAGTTGCGTGCAATGCGTCATCCACACGGTCTTTCTTCTCTTTCATCTCAACCTCAGAAGGAGCACCTACGTAAAGAACAGCTACACCGCCGGCCATCTTAGCCAAACGCTCTTGCAATTTCTCTTTATCGTAATCAGATGTCGTGTTCTCCATCTGGATCTTGATCTGGCCGATACGAGCTTGGATAGCCTCCTTGTCACCAGCACCATTTACAATGGTAGTGGTATCTTTGTCTACCGTGATCTTCTCAGCGGTACCTAGCATATCCATTGTAGCACCTTCCAATTTCAAACCTTTCTCCTCAGAGATAACCGTACCGCCTGTCAATACAGCGATATCTTCCAACATAGCCTTACGACGGTCGCCGAAGCCCGGAGCCTTAACAGCGCAGATCTTCAAGGAACCACGCAGACGGTTCACTACCAATGTAGCCAAAGCCTCGCTGTCGATATCCTCAGCGATGATCAAAAGAGGACGTCCGCTCTGTACGGTCGGCTCAAGGATAGGAAGAAGGTCTTTCAATACAGAGATCTTCTTGTCATAGATCAAGATATACGGATTCTCCATCTGGCACTCCATCTTCTCTGTATCCGTTACGAAGTACGGAGAGATATAACCGCGGTCGAACTGCATACCCTCAACTACGTCAACTGTAGTTTCAGTACCTTTAGCTTCCTCAACCGTGATAACACCTTCAGTCTTCACACGTTGCATAGCCTCCGCGATCAACTTACCGATAGCCTCGTCACCATTTGCGGAGATCTTCGCTACATGCTCGATCTTCTCGAACTTATCACCTACAGCCTCAGCTTGGTTAGCGATGCTCTCTACAACCTTAGCGACAGCCTTGTCGATACCACGTTTCAAATCCATCGGGTTCGCTCCGGCAGTAACGTTCTTTAAACCGACACCAATGATAGACTGAGCCAAAACCGTAGCTGTAGTCGTACCGTCACCGGCGTTATCGTTTGTCTTGGAAGCCACTTCCTTAACCAATTGAGCACCCATGTTCTCGAACGGGCAAGTCAATTCCACTTCTTTAGCAACCGTTACACCATCTTTCGTGATGTGAGGAGCTCCGAATTTCTTCTCGATAATTACGTTACGACCTTTCGGGCCTAATGTTACCTTAACGGCATTAGCCAACTCATCCACACCTTTCTTCAAAAGGTCGCGGGCATCCATATCGTATTTAATCTCTTTTGCCATGATTGTATTTCTTTTTTAATATTGTTGTTTATAAAAATGAATTAGATAATAGCTAAAACGTCTGCTTGGCGCATGATCAAGTATTTCTCACCGTCTAGTTCGATTTCCGTACCCGCATACTTACCATACAATACGTTATCACCAACCTTTACAACCATCTCCTCGTCTTTCGTTCCGTTACCTACGGCTACAATCTCACCCTTTAAAGGTTTTTCCTTTGCTGAGTCAGGAATAATAATTCCACCTAATGTTTTCTCTTCCGCAGCGGCCGGCTTAATCAGCACGCGGTCTGCTAATGGTCTAATGTTCATTTTCTTGGTATTTTAAATGTTAATAATATTACTTTTTTAGTTATGAACTTTATGTTCACGCCTAAGCCTATGCGAATAGTGTGCCAAACGAATTCACCCGGGTTCAACTGACAATATTTCGGACGAAATGGACAAATATCCGAAGAGATAACTGACAACTTGTCTTTTTGTATCTCTCAAAAGGATAATCAATCGATCAGCAGCGTATTCATGGAATGCGCTTTTACGGTTGGAGTATAGACTCGATCACCTATGCGGATGGAAAGAGAACGATCATCACTGGTCTCATTTGCGATAATCAAGGCGATACTGTTATCCGGGTTACGGAATGCCAGCAGATTCGTATAGGCTCCTTCCGTTTCTAATTTATACGCACCGGGCTGGACATAATGGCTGACATGTTTCATCACGTAGTATTCCGGAGTATATCGATAGCTCTTGGTTTGCGGATCTACGACAACCAATGAGTTTTGCGCCCATCCCCAACGACTGATCCCTCCATTTTCTAAAGATATATTCCAATACATATAGGCAGAAACGCCATTATCCAGAAAATGTCGCATCAACCCCCAAGAATACATGGCACCCTTCCAATCGTTCTTGCCATCTCCACATTCTTGCTCGGTTTGGTAAAGCTTCAACCCGGGATAACGTTTGTGGATTCCGGTGATAGCTCCCTTCCCCGCCCATTGGAAACCGACACCTTTTACATATTTACCACTAACAGGATCTGTCAATACCGTATCAACAAGCGACTCATTCGCACGTTCCATCGTGCCGAACATAATTTCCACTCCTTGAACCTGCATGGCCGGCCCGAGATAATTACCGATAAAATTAGCCAAAGAAGCCGATGTCCAACAACAACTCGGGAATATTTGCGCAGAGTTGAACTCGTTTTGGGGCATTACGGCAAAGATTGGAATTCCTTGTTTCTTATAGGCCTCGATAAATTTAGAGAAATAGAGGGCATAGGCTTTCAGGTAAAGAGGGTCTTGGATAAACATATCCGTACCTTCATGGCCGACCTTATCGGCCGGCAAACCATTTCGATACTTCTCGTCATAATTCTCACCCGTATAGGCAGAGGCATAGTGTTTGTTATATTTCATCCAAGCGGGAGGGCACCACGGGGAAGCCCACAAGCGTAAATCTGGTTGATACTTTTGGGCGTTCTTGATAAAAGGGATCAAGGTTTGTTGGTCATTGGCGATGGTAAAATGTTCCATCGTGAAATCACCGTCTACCTCGTCATACGAATACCAATCACGGGAGAAATCATTTGCTCCTACAGGCATCCGGCAAATCGTGAAGTTGGCTCCGACTCCGGGGAAGAAAAGCTCTTCCATGATTTCCTCACGTACACTTGGCTCCAGCTTACTCAAGGAAAGCCAACCTAATTCATTAAAACAGGCTCCGAAACCATCAATTTGTTGTTGATGCTTTTCTGTTAGAATTGTTATATCAATATTAGGTATCGTATCCGCAAGGGCGGAGATCAGATCGGGTTGCTCAGCCCAAGGGGTATTCTCGGTTGTCGTTACCCACTCGGCACGGGGGGTGAAAGAGCAGGAAGAAAAGTATAAAGATATTGAGAGTATAAAAACAGGTATTTTCATGGTCGTTTCATTAATTTATAAGTTTAGAACCATTTGAACACGGACTACACGGATGACACGGAGCACACGGATAAATACTAATACCGTGTGTTCCGTGTCATCCGTGTAGTCCGTGTTCCATAATCCACTATTCTCTAAAAGCGTTCTATCAGCTCCTCGATAGTCACAAGGTTTTGCTCACCCGTGAGCATATTCTTTAAGTTGATTTTATTCTCGGCCATCTCATTCTCTCCGACTATCGCAACAAACGGGATTTTCTTAGCGTCCGCATATCCCATTTGCTTTTTCATTTTAGTAGACTCAGGATATAGCTCCGTACGAATCCCCGCCTTGCGAACCTTAGCGATCAACGGCAATAAATGAATCTCCTCTTTCTGTCCGAAGTTCACGAATAGAAGCTGTGTAGTCTTCAAAGACCCTTCCGGATATAAATCCAATTGGTTCAATACATCAAAGATACGATCAGCGCCAAAAGAGAAACCGACACCAGACACGCCTTCCATGCCAAACACCCCTGTCAGATTGTCATAGCGACCACCACCCGTGATACTACCGATCTGTACGTCCAAGGCTTTCACCTCGAAAATCGCACCTGTATAATAGTTTAAGCCGCGAGCCAATGTCAGATCAAGCTCTAATTCCGCACGAATTGGCGTATGAGAGATGCGCTCCAAGATAAAATCCAATTCGGCTACACCTTTCAAACCAGTCTCAGACGCAGATAATACCTCTTTCAAGGTAGCGATCTTTTCTTGATTTGAACCCTGCAGCATAATGATCGGCTGCAAACGCTCGATCGCCTCCTCGGGTAAACCCTTGGAACGAAGCTCTTCATTCACGTTGTCCAAGCCAATCTTATCCAGCTTGTCGATAGCTACCGTAATGTCTACGATCTTATCCGCCTCGCCTATGATTTCGGCAATACCGGAAAGGATCTTACGATTGTTCATCTTGATACACACACGAATGCCAAAACGATGGAACACCTCGTCCATAATCTGGATCAGTTCCACCTCATTGATCAAGGAATCAGAACCCACAACGTCGCCATCACATTGGTAGAACTCCCGATAACGTCCCTTTTGCGGACGATCGGCACGCCAAACCGGTTGGATCTGGTAACGTTTGAACGGAAAACTGATCTCATTACGATGTTGTACCACGTAACGGGCGAACGGAACGGTCAAATCATAACGCAAGCCTTTCTCACAAGCCTTAGCAGCAAATCTCAACGGGTTCTTTTCCATTAACTCCTCATCCGAGATACCAGCGAAACAATCACCGGAATTCAATATCTTGAAAAGGAGCTTATCCCCTTCCTCGCCATATTTACCCATCAATGTAGAAAGGTTCTCCATGGCAGGAGTCTCTATTTGCTGGAAGCCATACAAGTGAAATACTTCACGGATCGTGTTGAATATATAATTACGTTTCGCCATTTCCTCCGGCGAAAAGTCTCGAGTACCTTTGGGTATGGAAGGTTTTTGCATGATCTTATGTTTTAAATGATTATTCTGGCCGCAAAGGTAATGTTTTTTGCTCGAAATAAATAAGAAAATAACAATGCCCACTGTAAGGAGCTTACAATCGCAGTCATAAGCATCTTACAATGGGCATTCTAACATCTTTATAATGGGCATTCGAGGAAAGCCTCCTCCGAGACTTATCAATCCCGGCTTCTTCCCCCCAAGAATATCATTATATAATATAATAATGTAGCAAGCGAACCTAACGCTGCGACCACGTACGTATAAGCGGCGGAACGTAAAGCGTCCTCTGCCTTATCATGCGTATAAGCATTTGTTATACCGGCATTGCTCAACCACGCTAAAGCACGTTGGCTGGCATTGATCTCGACCGGAAGCGTGATAAAGCTAAATAGCGTAGTCGTAGCGAACAAGATTATACCGAATAACAATAACTGAGGAAACGTATGCAATAATAACATACCACCCAACAACACCCATGTCATGATATTAGAGGCGAAACTAACAACCGGAACCAAAGCCGAACGCATTCTCAACGGAGCGTAAGCGGTAGCATGCTGCACAGCGTGACCGCACTCATGGGCGGCAACCGCAGCGGCGGCGATACTATTGCTATAATAAACCGACTCACTCAAGTTCACCGTCTGGTTAGCGGGATTGTAATGGTCCGTTAGATGTCCGGGTGTAGAAATCACCTTTACATCATAGATACCATTGTCATGCAACATCTTCTCTGCGACATCTTTTCCTGTCATGCCATTCGGCATAGGAATTTTCGAATACTTCTCAAACTTGCCCTGAAGACGGGATGACACCAGCCAACTCAATAGCGCAAATCCAATAAATATAATCCAATACATGCTCATAAATTTCTATCTTATTTAGTTTTATAAAACAACGACAAAAAGTTTGCCAAAGACAAAAATGGCAGGAGACACCCCTTGAGGAATGTGGTCTTCTGCCATTTTGTACGATTTATAACGAGTTTATTCTTCTGTATATCTGACAATCGTCTGTTCACGATCCGGTCCTACGGAAACGATCTTCACAGGCACACCCAGTTCTTCCTCCAAGAAAGAAAGGTAAGCGTTGAACTCCTCAGGGAACTCGTCCTCGCTCCGCATCTTCGTCATATCCGTCTTCCAACCCGGTAATTCCACGTATACAGGTTCGATCGTATCATCGATCTCATACGGGAACTCATTAGTCTCGACACCGTTCATCTTATAAGCCACGCAAGCCTTGATCGTATCGAAGGTATCCAACACATCACTCTTCATCATGATCAATTGGCTTACACCGTTGATCATCACGGCATATTTCAAGGCTACCAAATCAATCCAGCCACAACGACGTTTACGTCCCGTAACCGCACCGAACTCATGGCCTAATTGACCGATCTTATCTCCCACCTCATCAAACAACTCGGTCGGGAACGGACCGCTACCTACACGTGTACAATAAGCCTTGAAGATTCCATATACCTCACCGATATTCCGGGGAGAAACCCCCAGTCCCGTACAACATCCGGCACAGATCGTGTTAGAGGAAGTCACGAATGGATAAGAACCGAAGTCTATATCCAGCATCGTACCTTGAGCGCCTTCCGCCAAGACCGACTTACCTTCCTTCAAATAGTTATTGATGACATGCTCGCTATCAATCAATTTGAATTGTTTGAGGTAGTTCAAGGCCTCCATCCATTGAGCCTCCATCTCGGTTATATCATATTCATAGTTCAATGAACGCAAGATCGCTTCATGTTTTGCTTTAGCGGCCGCATATTTCTCTTCGAAGTTATGCAATAAATCGCCCACACGAACACCGTTACGGCTAATCTTATCCGTATAAGTCGGGCCGATACCCTTTCCTGTCGTACCGATCTTTCCGGAACCTTTTGCGGCCTCATAAGCGGCATCCAAGATCCGGTGAGTAGGTAAAATTAGGTGAGCTTTCTTAGAGATATAAAGCTGCTTGGTGATATCGTGACCACTCGCTGCCAATGATTCCGCTTCCTGCTTGAACAATAACGGGTCCAGAACGACACCGTTACCGATTACGTTTATTTTTCCACCTTGGAAAATACCGGAAGGAATCGAACGTAACACATACTTTTCCCCGTTAAACTCCAATGTATGTCCGGCATTAGGGCCTCCTTGAAAACGAGTTACCACATCGTAATTCGGAGTCAGCACATCGACAACCTTGCCTTTGCCCTCGTCGCCCCATTGCAATCCTAACAAAACGTCTACTTTCATCTTTTCTATATTTATTATAGGCTATTAATATTCTTATTTAACTGACCTTTGCTGCTTAAACTTGCATTTACTGCACAGGCCATAAATGTACAAACAATAATACTCCGGCGTAAAACGAGAGACTTTCAAGTTTCTCATATCCGCTTTCAACGTACTGTTTCGCAGCTCCCGGATGGCCCCGCATCTCGTACAAACCAAATGCAAATGCGTATCGGCATAAATCCTCAACTCATATTGCACCGACTGGACGGTTATTTGATGACGCACCACCAAACCGGCATCAACCAGTACATCCAACGTATTATAGAGTGTTGCCTTACTGACATGGAAGTTGTCTTGCTCCAACCGATCCGAAAGCATACACACATCAAAATGACCGGGAAAAGCACATATTTCCTTGAATATAGTATATCTCTCCTCGGTTTTCCGCAGTTTCTTCTCCGTTAGATATTCGGTAAACAACGCACGTATTTCCGTATAAACTTTCGCTTCCATCTCCTAAAGACCGCACAAACGACAAAGTTAGCGCATTTATTTTAAACGCAAAGCCTTACCGATAATATTCAAACTCGAATTTTAATTCATTATAGATTTCTTGTAATTCCGGCGTGTTTCCCACAGCCTCCTGAAATTCCTTGAAACCGTCTAGGATCCTTTCCGCATTCCCCTCGGATTGACGCCCATAAAACTTCATGGCTTGAATAGACGCTTGTTTCTCTTTCAGCGTAGACTTAAAATCCTTAGTCTCCGCTAAGCTGCTTAAGGTTTCTACCAAAAAAGATCCTAAAACCACAGAAGACAAGCTACCACCTCGCTTGAAATTCTCGGTCCAAGTAAGAAAGGCGACCGTGCGAGCGAACTCATTTTTCTTATCAGCAACCAGATCAAACGTGAAGTCCTCCATATAAGGCAGATGAACGAACAAGTTCCGGCAACAATGCTCCGCGATCTCCAAATAAGGAATCTCCTTGACCCAACGTTTCGCTTCCTCCAAAGGCAACTTCTCGGCGGGTTGGAGAAAGGTCGCCAATATCTTAAACTCACGAATATCTTCTTTCCATAGAGCCGCCGCCAGTTCTCCATTCGGTTTATGCTTGCGGGCGATTTCTTTTATTTCGGGGTACGGAACCCCGAAATTTAACTTATATACGATACCTTTCTCACGCATACTCGTAGAAATCACCCCGTTCATCGCCAAACGAAGTTGCTTGCGGATCTCCCTTATCTCGTCTTGTAAACTTTCCATCTATTAATTATTATAAGTCGGCAAGAAAGAATAATCACGGCCATAACGAAGCATCTGATCTGTATAACCTTCCGTATAGTCCAAGACAATATCAGTAACCTCACCGTTAGAGTTCTTTACCTCTTTCATCACAGGGTTGACAAAACCTTTATAGGGAGCCAAGTTTAACTTAGCATAGCGCTCCAAGACCTCCGCATGCAGTTCCGGATCTACTTTCACGCCGTATCCTTCAACAAGATTCTTTCCGGCCGCATAGTCACCCTCACTCTTGATACGTTGAATCTCAGCGAGCAATGTTCCAAACAACTCACGTAACCTCGGATAGTCATTCACAACCACATAGGTCTTTCCATCCCGTTTTTTCAGTTCGATCACATTCGCTTTCTTCCCTTTCTCGTAAGCCCACTTAGCGATCAACTGACGGTTACGCATATGTGCCTCCTCTACATTCTTGCCTAACTCGATACGAACCAACTGGGTCATCAAGCCATTCATTATATATTTATAGTATTCCGATTTATAAGCCTCGCCGTCCGGAAGCAATCCCAGTTCCACCAGCTTCGGATCTGCCAAATAATACAGGCCAAACAAATCCGCACGGGTTTCCTCCAGTGTAGAGCTATAGGCTTTCAGCGCATCCGGGTCCGTATTTTCCAGCAATTTACCGGAACCATGTCCCAGACACTCATGTAAATCCGTATGTAGATTATCCGTTAAGAAACCGTACTGCCTCATACCGTTCCGCTCCACGTCACTCCATACAAACTCTTCGCTAAAGCCATTTCCCTGAGATGCCTTATCATAAGCCTCCGTGATATTCTCTATCGTAACAGACTTCGAGCCATGATCTCGACGAATCCAATCCGCATTTGGCAAATTGATACCGATCGGGGTAGCCGGATAGCAATCACCTCCCAACATAGATACCGTGATTACCTTAGCGCTGACTCCTTTCACCTTCTCTTTCTTGAAACGCTTATCTACCGGAGAATGATCCTCAAACCATTGCGCATTATCACTGATGATTTTCGTACGCTTAGTCGCCTCCTTATTCGTAAAATTTACGGTAGACTCCCAGCTTGCCTTCATTCCTAACGGATCCCCATAAGTCTCAATAAAGCCATTCACGAAATCCACCTCCGAAGCTGTATCCTCTACCCAAAGGATCGAATAAGCATCGAAAGTCTTCAAATCGCCCGTTTGATAATATTCGATCAATTTCCCAATGATCGCTTTCTGCGTATCATTCTCGGCGAAAGGCAAGGCTTGTCGCAATTGATCTACGATTTTTTCTATCGCGGCGGAATAAAGCCCTCCTACTTTCCAAACCTTTTCAACGACCGTACCGTTCTCTTTTACCAAACGGCTATTCAACCCGTAAGAGATCGGCGAGATCGTATCTTTTCCCATCTTCATTTGCGCATAGAAGTCCTCTACCTCTTTTTGACTAATGCCTCCCCCGTAATAATTATTAGAAGAAGCCTTGATCAGATCACCGTCACCGCTTTGTACGCTACGCTTTGACATAACACCCGGATCAAAGATTACCGGAGCGATCTCGATCATGAACTGATCCACGTTTTGATTCTCACGAAGAGGTAACTTCTTAGTGTCGATTTGGTGAATACAATCCATCAAGAACTCAGGAGAAAACCCCGGGGCAAACTTGTCCAACGCATAATGATGATGGATACCACTGGAGAACCACACCCGTTTCAAATAGGTTTCCAAAGCCTTGAATTGAGGGTCCTCCCGATCTCCCTTATAATTCGTATAAATAGCCTCCAGTGTCCTGCGGATCGCCAGATTATAGCGTCCATTCTGATCGAAGAATATATCACGTCCCATCAAGGCCGCTTCGGAAAGATGATATAATAGTTGCTTTTGTCGCAAGGACAGGGATTCGAAACCCGGAACTTTATAGCGAAGAATCTCCAGATCAGCGAACTGATCCACTACATAATTGAACTCCTTATCGGAATTTTGAGATGCCGTATCCGACTGTTGGCCTGTACAAGCCGTCATAACCATAGCTGTCATAAGCGATAACATTATTTTTTTCATATCTTACTACGATTTGCTTTTCCTATAATATATTACATCTAAAGTACATAGTTTGAAGGCCCGCATTCCAATAAGGGCCAACCGCAAAGATAGAGAATATACAGTCAATATCAAAGGTTTGAGATTTTTTCTCTACTTTTGTAAGTTCAAAAGCAAAGACAAAAAAGAGAATGGAAATAGCGGCATTAGTTTCAGGAGGAGTAGACAGCTCTGTCGTAGTGCATCAACTCAAAGAGGCAGGATACGATCCGACCATCTTCTATATCCGTATCGGTATGGAAGACAAGGATGGCTATATCGATTGCCCGGCGGAAGAGGATATCGAGATCACCTCATATATCGCCCGCAAGTATGGATGCCGGTTCGAGATCGTCTCCCTACACGACGAGTATTGGGATCGGGTGGTAAGCTATACGATCGAATCTGTCAAACGCGGTCTTACCCCTAACCCGGATATGATGTGTAATAAATATATCAAGTTCGGTTGTTTCGAGGAAAAATGGGGCAAGGATTTCGATAAGATCGCTACCGGTCATTATGCCACGACCACGGAGATAGACGGCAAGATATGGCTTTCTACCGCCAAGGACCCGGTAAAAGATCAGACTGATTTCTTAGGGCAAATCACCCGCCTACAGATACAGAAACTCATGTTTCCGATCGGGCATTTAATGAAAAGTGAGGTACGTGCCATCGCCGAGGCCCAGAAATTGCCGAGCGCCAAGCGTAAGGATAGCCAAGGCATTTGCTTCTTAGGCAAGATTAACTACAACGACTTTATAGAGCGTTATTTAGGAAAACGCCCGGGAAAAATCGTGGAACTAGAGACGGGTAAGGTCTTGGGTAAACACAATGGATATTGGTTCCATACGATCGGCCAACGTAAGGGATTGGGATTAAGTGGCGGCCCTTGGTTCGTTATCCAAAAAGACATTAAGCGAAATATCATTTATGTCTCCAACGGCTACGACCCGGAAACGCAATATGGTAAGGTGATCAATATGCAAGGCTTCAATTTCATCACGGAAGATCCATGGGGAGAATTTGAGGGTGAGAAAGAAATCACTTTCAAGATCCGTCATACCCCGGAATTTACGCATGGCTACATCCGTCGTATCGGAGATCTATATCGTGTAGAATCCGACGAAAAGATTCAAGGTATCGCTCCTGGCCAATACAGTGTAATCTACGACAAAGACCATCACTTATGTCTGGGCAGCGGCATGATTATTGATGAGACCAAGTAACACATATTCAGATTTATTCTAAATAAAAAACGGTCGCCTCCAAAAGGAAGCGACCGTTTTTATTTTTCTATCTTATTCTATTAAATAGCATATAAAGAGCTGATAGACTCACCACTACATACACGACGGATCGCCTCTGCAAACATGTCAGCGACAGATAACACCTTTACTTTCTCGCATTTCTTAGCGTAAGGAATAGAATCCGTAAAGATCATTTCCGTTAAAGCGGACTGATCTACACGAGTAGAAGCCGGATCAGACATCACAGCGTGGCTGGCGATAGCACGAACAGACTTCGCGCCATTCTCCAACATCAAGTTCGCGGCTTTCGTAATTGTTCCGGCCGTATCCACCATGTCATCAACCAAAAGGACATCCAAGCCCGTCACATCACCGATAATACGCATCTCGGCCACCTCATTGGCACGCAAACGAGATTTGTGGCAAATGACCATCGGCAAGCCTAAATACTTAGAATAGCTGCTGGCACGTTTCGTACCACCAACATCCGGAGTCGCGATACACAAGTTATCCAAAGGCAAAGACGTCTTGATATAGTCCAAGAATACGGAAGAAGCATATAAGTGATCCACCGGAACATTGAAAAATCCTTGGATCTGATCCGCATGAAGGTCCATCGTAATCAAACGATTGATACCTGCCGTGCTCAACATATCAGCGATCAACTTAGCGCCAATAGAAACACGAGGCTTATCCTTTCTATCCTGACGAGCCCAACCGAAGTAAGGGACTACAGCGATGATTGAATGTGCGGAAGCACGTTTAGCCGCGTCAATCATCAGAAGCAACTCCATCAGATTGTCTGAATTAGGGAATGTAGATTGTACTAAGAATACATCTCTACCGCGGATAGACTCTTCATAAGAAACAGAGAACTCACCATCGGCAAAGTGCTGGATATTCATCTGTCCCAGAGGACAACCTAAACTGTTGCAAATTTTCTCTGCAAGATACCGGGAGTTCGTTCCCGAAAACACCAAGAAAGGAGTTTGTGCACTCATTATTCCGAATATTTATCTTAAAGTGAATAGATTTGAATTGTGCCGCAAAAGTACAAAACTTATTTACAATAACCTCTTTATATTTGGAAAACTTTCTATATTTGCAACCGCAATGATGAAGTATTTACTCTATTTCTTCGTATTGGTAAGTGTATTTCTGACTTCGGGTTCTTCATCAACTCCCGAGAACCAACAGAAATACAACGATATTTACACCATGTACTCTCCGAATGAAGACAAGACGGAATACAATATCCCCCAAGCAGATATCGAACGATACGAAAAAGAGCTATACAACGGAAAACAAAGCTATAAGATGGAAGATGGCTATATCAGGGCTTCACTATTCCGCAACATCTCCACATCAAAAAACTCAAGGACAAACCTATCCTCATCCGCGGAAAGGATCGTACGGTTTATAAAAACTCAATATCCTAAAGAAAGACAAACATTCATTTCATTTTGTATAAATCCCCTTAAGTTCTCCTATGGGTACTATATCTATACTCTAAGACGTATTCTCATTTAAACTCTCTTTCCCCCTTATTTCCATCAAAAAAGTAGAAGATAGCACTTTAATGTCTGCTTTCTCACTATTCTTATTTTCTAGATTTCTCAAAGGGAACAGAATAAACATCTATTTTGTTTTCTTATTGGGTCATATAGGATAGTTATTATCAATTAATAATCAATATAAAATGGAATTTTTATTAGACTTCATCTTACATATCGATCAGCATATGATCGAGATCGTACAAGAATATCATACTTGGGCCTACGCGATATTATTCCTAATCATTTTTTGTGAAACGGGATTGGTAGCCACCCCATTCTTGCCCGGGGATTCCCTCTTGTTCGTCGCCGGAGCGATAACAGCGTTACCCGGTATGCCTTTAGAGATAAATCTCTTAGCCTTGATATTATTCGCGGCGGCAGTATTGGGAGACTCCTGTAATTATATGATAGGTCATTTTTTCGGTCGTAAACTATTTAACAATCCCAACTCCAAGATATTCAAGAAAAGCCATTTGGACAAAACGCATGAGTTCTACAAAAAATATGGAGGCAAAACCATAATCATCGCCCGATTCGTACCGATTGTCCGTACTTTCGCTCCCTTTGTAGCCGGAATGGGTAAAATGCACTATCACTATTTCATGATCTACAACCTGATAGGCGGCGCTTTCTGGGTACTGCTTTTCTGCTATACGGGATACTTTTTCGGAGATCTTCCTTTCGTACAGCAGAACCTCAAGATATTGATCATAGCAATTATATTCATATCCATACTTCCTGCCGTAATAGAGGTAGTACGGGCAAAACTAAAAGCACGGAAACAGAGATAACAAACTTTCATTCAACAACCAAGTATTTAAAAACGATTTAATATATACATGTATGAAAAATTCTTTTTTTAGTCGATTCACCCCCAAAGAACCCAAGTTCTTTCCACTCTTAAAGCAATTGTCTGAAATATTATCCGCCTCTTCCAGCATTCTGGTAGAAAGCTTACGACATGATTCTCCTACGGAAAGAGCTAATTATTATAAGCTAATCAAGGATAGGGAACGGGAGGGGGACAAACTGACCCATCTGATCTTTGATGAACTAGGAACGACATTTATAACCCCCTTCGATCGGGAAGACATTCACGACTTAGCCTCATCCATAGATGATGTTATTGATGGAATAAACAGTTCCGCCAAACGTATTACCATCTATAACCCACGCCCCATCTCTGATAGCGGAAAAGAATTGAGTTTACTCATTCAACAAGAGGCGCACTATATCAGCAAAGCGATGGATGAACTCGAGACTTTTCGCAAGAAACCGACTACGTTACGTGATTACTGTACCAAGCTACATGACATAGAAAACCAAGCGGACGACGTATATGAGCTTTTTATCACGAAGCTTTTCGAGGAAGAAAAAGATAGTATAGAGCTTATCAAAATCAAAGAAATCATGCATGAGTTGGAAAAGACAACGGATGCCGCCGAACATGTCGGTAAAATATTAAGGAACTTGATCGTAAAGTACGCATAAAACAGGGCTATATTATGGAATTATTAGTGATTATCATCATTCTGTCTCTGATATTCGATTATATCAATGGCTTTCATGATGCGGCAAATTCGATAGCGACCATTGTATCGACCAAGGTCCTTACCCCTTTTCAGGCTGTAATATGGGCAGCATTCTTTAATTTCGTCGCATTTTTCATCGCTAAGTATATAATCGGGGGATTCGGTATCGCCAATACCGTATCAAAAACCGTAGTAGAGCAGTATATCACATTACCGATTATCCTGTCCGGGGTAATCGCCGCTATCGCATGGAACCTGTTCACTTGGTGGAAAGGCATTCCTTCCTCTTCTTCCCACACCCTTATCGGAGGATTCGCCGGAGCGGCTATCATGGCACACGGCTTTGAAGCGATCCAATTGAACATTATCCTAAAAATAGCGGCTTTCATTTTCCTTGCTCCCTTCATAGGCATGATTGTCGCTTTCGGGTTTACCTTATTAGTGCTTCATATGTGCAAAAGAGTGCACCCTCATACGGCAGAGGTATGGTTCAAGAAACTCCAACTCGTATCTTCCGCCTTATTCAGTATCGGGCATGGATTGAATGATTCCCAAAAAGTGATGGGTATTATCGCCGCGGCCCTAATCGCAGCCCACTCCGAAGGATTGGGAATGGGGATAAATAGTATTTCCGATTTACCCGACTGGGTAGCGTTCTCTTGTTTCACCGCTATCTCACTTGGAACCATGTCCGGTGGCTGGAAAATAGTAAAGACAATGGGTACTAAAATCACGAAGGTAACCCCCTTGGAAGGGGTTATCGCTGAGACAGCCGGTGCCTTCACTTTGTACCTTACGGAGTTTCTGAAGATCCCAGTCAGTACCACGCATACAATTACAGGGGCTATTATCGGAGTTGGTGCGACCAAACGTCTTTCAGCCGTTCGTTGGGGAGTAACTCAAAGCTTGATGACCGCATGGGTTCTTACGATCCCGGTAAGTGGGCTTTTAGCAGCTGGCATTTATTATATGGCTTCCCTTCTTTTCATTTAAATCAAAGAAAAAAGTCATCTAGCTTCATCGGGCAAGTATGTTAAGTTACTTTGCCATTTCACTTAAGTTACTTGCCCGATGAAGCTAGATGTCCCGTATCAACCACCTAACTCCACCAACGAATTATCTATACAGCACACCTAAACTTTTCAAGAAAGCTCTTATTTATGGAGAAAAGAGAACTTTAGCATCTTACCGGAATAAGCAGGGAGTTTCACTTGATAAGGATAAGCGTCTGTTAGCGTACTGATAGTCGTTTCCCCGGTTAACAAGTCGGTCAATTCAGCCGGTTTGTTATCCTCAAAATCAAGAGCCTTGAATGCCTCGACCGGGATATTTACCCATACACATTGGTCGGCACGGTCGAAATTCACGACAACCAGAAGTACCTCGTTCTTCCATTTGCGCAAGAACGCATACTGACGGTTCGGATTGAAATAAGGATTACCGGAGTTCGCGTACATCAAATCATAAAACGCTCCCTCGACAATAACCGGCTCGGATCGTACCACATTCAATAACTTAGCGTACATCTCACGCAACGAGCGTTCTGCCGGCGTTAATTTAGCCCCATCAAAGAGTCCATTATTATTCCAGTTTCGCAAACTCTCGACGCTCCAATAATCGAAGATGGTCGTACGGCCATCACGTCCACTGAAACCTTCCGCGTCCATTCCTCTTTCGCCAAGTTCCTGACCACTATAGATCATAACCGGATTCGTATTCATGGCAGCGGAGACAATCATGCCCGGAATACCCGGACGAGCATCCCCCGCAAAAAAATCAGAAGCGACACGCTGTTCATCGTGATTCTCCAAGAAATTCAACATATTTTTCTGGATTCCCTCCAACGATTGCCAACAATGCGATATATTACTAGCCGGAGCCTGTCCGCACATCACCGCACGAACCGTATCATAAAGACCAACCTTGTCATACAAATAATCAAAGTGTCCCGTATAAATATAATTCCTATACTCATCCGGATTATACACCTCCGCTATAAAGATCACATCACGCACCTTCTTCACCTGAGGAATCACCCAGTTCCAAAACTCTACCGGGACCATCTCAGCCATATCACAACGAAAACCATCCACCCCCTTATCAGCCCAGAACAACAAGATCTCCAACATTTTCTCCCACGTATTGGGAATGGTATTGAAATGGCAAGCACCACCGTGCATATAATCCACGCCGTAGTTCAGCTTCACCGTTTCATACCAATCGTTCTGGCTTGGATAGGCATCGAAATGATTGTTACCGGTCACCTTCGCCGGAAACTCACTATAGGCAAAATCCTCCTCACGCTGCGGATCAAAACGAAGCGTCAAGGTCTGTCCCGGAAGATAATAAAAGTTATTATTCACATCAAAAGCCTTGGACACATTATCCGTTTGACCTAAGTCCTCCACGAAAGGTTCCCGTGCGTCCGAGAAATATTGACGTGCCACATGGTTGGGTACAAAATCGATAATAACCTTCATCCCAGCCTCATGCGTACGTTTCACCAAATCCTCGAACTCACTCATACGGTTCTGGATATTATCCGCCAAATCCGGATCTATATCATAGTAATCTTTTATAGCATATGGAGATCCGGCCTTACCTTTTACTACGGCAGAATGGTCTTTCCGGATGCCAAACATGGTGTAATCGGTTTTTGTAGCGTGCTCTATCACCCCTGTATACCATACATGAGTAACACCTAGTTCTTTGATTTTGGATAAAGCCAAAGGAGTAAAAGCCGAAAACTTACCCACTCCATTCTCGGCTAAACTACCATTCATTACAGGAGATGGTCGCAGATTCCCAAACCAACGCGGGAATACCTGATAAATTACCATCTTGTTTTTTTGTTCCATTGCGTTCATCTATATATAAAGTTTTTGTGGGAAAGCGTTTTGTCCAGACAGACGATTTGTCACGGCATCAGGCCTTTCTTTCTTGCCGCGATCGCTTTCACCAAGGTTTCATATTTATTCTCATCCAACACTTTCTCAAAGCAACGGGCAGCGGCGGAATAGCCAATATTACAAATCACGTCTACATTCTCAAGATCGAATGTCTTATATAAGCCAAACTCCTCCGCCTCTATTAAGACATCACACATCTCTCGATCCTCCAGCGTATTTGCCCGGAACATATAATGATAAGAGCGCTCGGCGATATGGAATATGGTCTGCTTATATTTTTGCGGGATCAACGGGCTTACGTTCACCCCGATAATACGCTCACATTCCTCACGGATGATGGAGACCGGAAAGTTGTGAAATAATCCTCCATCTACATAATGAACGCCATTGATGACTACTGGACTGAAAATAATCGGGATACTACAAGAAGCTGTCACCGCCTCAACAATAGGACCACTCCTAAATTCATGGCTTTCGCCATTATCCAAATCAGTCGCGACAATCACCATCGGAATCTGCAAGTCCTCGATGTTCTTGGTCCGCAAGTGTCGCCTCAAGAAATAACGAAAGCGCTTACTATCGAACAAACCCGCCTTAGGAATCTGCAACTGGGCGAATTCCGAGAACTCACGTCCGGTAAAAAGCTCTTGGATCTCCGCCGCCGAATAGCCATCGGCAAACAAGGTGCCCATTAAGGATCCGACACTGGTACCGGCTATGATATCCGGCTTCAGCCCGCATTCCTCCATCATCCGGAATACTCCGATATGCGCAAAACCTTTCGCTCCGCCTCCGCTAAGCGCCAAGCCCAACCTATAGGGTTTATGGTTTGTCTCTTCTGCCATTTATTTCTTGTCTCTTAATCTGGTAACAAATATGCTGTTTTTTTTAATTAGAAACATTATTATTAGGGAAAAAGTTTCCATCCTCTTTTATTTTTGCTACATTTACACGGAAAGCAAAGGTGTTGTCACATTGTTTTCTTAAGTATAACATTAAATCTACCATGTTATGATTACGAGTATTTTCTGGATTATTCCGTTAGCGTCTGTCCTAGCGCTAGCATTTGCCTGGTACTTCTTCAGGCAGATGATGAAAGAGAGTGAAGGAACTGAGTTGATGAAAAAGATCGCCTCCTTTGTGCGTGAAGGGGCGATGTCGTATCTGAAACAGCAATACAAAGTAGTCGCCTCGGTTTTCGTTGTCCTAGTAATCTTATTCTCTATTATGGCCTATGGCTTCCATGTGCAAAACGAATGGGTCCCGATCGCCTTCCTGACAGGAGGTTTCTTTTCCGGATTAGCGGGTTTCTTAGGCATGAAGACAGCGACTTATGCCTCGGCCCGTACGGCGAACGCAGCCCGCACTTCCTTGAACAAAGGCTTACAAGTCGCTTTCCGAAGCGGGGCGGTCATGGGCTTAGTCGTTGTAGGACTTGGATTGCTGGATATCTCATTCTGGTATATCCTGTTAAATGCTTTCATCCCAGACGAGGCTTTGGACCCGACCCATAAACTCACCATTATCACGACAACCATGCTTACATTCGGAATGGGTGCCTCCACGCAAGCCTTGTTCGCACGTGTGGGAGGAGGAATCTATACGAAAGCCGCCGATGTCGGAGCGGATTTAGTAGGTAAAGTTGAGGCTGGGATCCCGGAGGATGATCCTCGTAACCCGGCGACAATCGCCGATAACGTAGGCGACAATGTAGGTGACGTCGCCGGTATGGGAGCCGACCTATATGAATCTTATTGCGGTTCCATCCTAGCGACCGCCGCATTGGGAGCCGCCGCGTTCGTTTCTTCCGGAAGCGTAGAATTACAATATAAGGCGGTTGTCGCCCCAATGCTTATCGCTGCTGTCGGTATCATTTTATCTATTATTGGTATTTTCGCCGTCCGTACGAATGAGAACGCGACGATCAAGCAACTATTGAAAGCCTTAGCCATAGGAACGAACTTGAGTTCCGTATTGATCGCTATCTCCACGTTCGGGATTCTTTATGTATTAGGCATGGAGAATTGGTTCTGGATCGGTTGTTCCGTGATCGTAGGTCTACTAGTCGGAATCGTGATCGGGCAGGCGACGGAATATTATACCTCCCAATCCTATAAACCGACCCGGCTCGTCTCCGAAGCGGGACTGACTGGACCGGCAACGGTTATTATCTCCGGTCTCGGACTGGGGATGCTCTCTACGGCCATCCCGGTACTTGCCGTCGTGGTCGGTATTATTTGTTCCTTCTTGTTCGCCTCTGGATTCGACTTCACGAACGTGGGCATGGGATTATACGGAATCGGTATAGCGGCCGTAGGTATGCTATCGACCTTAGGTATTACGTTGGCTACAGACGCTTACGGTCCCATAGCGGATAATGCCGGAGGCAACGCCGAGATGTGTAACCTAGGGAAAGAAGTCCGCAAGCGTACAGACGCATTGGATTCATTAGGAAATACGACTGCCGCTACAGGTAAAGGTTTCGCTATCGGTTCCGCCGCGTTAACCGGCTTGGCTCTGTTGGCCTCTTATGTAGAAGAGATCAAGATCGGTTTGCTCCGTTTAGGAGAGACCGTCCTGAATTTTACCGATGGCAGGAGTATCGAAATATCTAAAGCCTCATTCTCGGACTTTATGGTATATTATGATGTTACCTTAATGAATCCTAAGGTTTTAGCCGGAATGTTCCTAGGTTCCATGATGGCATTCATGTTCTGTGGCCTTACGATGAATGCTGTAGGGCGTGCGGCCGGGCACATGGTGGAGGAAGTTCGCCGTCAGTTCAAGGAAATCAAGGGTATTCTGACTGGAGAGGCACAACCGGATTATGCCCGTTGCGTTGAGATCTCGACGAAAGGAGCGCAACACGAAATGGTACTTCCCTCCGTTTTAGCTATTATCGCCCCCATCTTAACCGGACTCATATTTGGTGTGACGGGCGTTGTCGGATTATTGATCGGTGGATTAAGCACGGGCTTCGTATTAGCCGTATTCATGGCGAATGCCGGAGGAGCATGGGATAACGCGAAGAAATTCATCGAGGAAGGAAACCACGGCGGCAAGGGTAGCGAGGCGCATAAGGCAACCGTTGTCGGCGATACGGTTGGCGATCCGTTCAAAGACACTTCCGGCCCGAGTTTGAATATCCTTATCAAGCTGATGAGCATGGTAGCGATCGTGATGGCGGGATTGACGGTGGCTTGGAGTTTGTTTTAATAGTTACCCGTTAGTAGTTGGCAATTGACAGTTAGAGAAGTAAATTGACAAATTAATAGAGAAAACTAAATAATTGTCAATTGTCAACTGTCAATTGTCAACTGTTTTGTATTTTTGCGTCGTAAAAACATAAAACAATTCAACAATGTCAATCTCACGCTTTAATGCTGTGGAGAAGGCATCCAACCGAAAGGCCGTGGAAGCCGTTACTCCCGAACACAAAGTATCTGAGTACTATGGCGAGAATGTCTTCAACCGGAAGGCGATGCAGAAATATCTCTCCAAGGAAACGTACAAAGCCTTGACCCACGCCATTGACAATGGCACACCTATCGACCGGGAAATCGCCAATCATGTGGCAGCCGGCATGCGTATGTGGGCACTGGAAAAAGGAGTCACTCATTACACCCACTGGTTTCAACCGCTTACCGATGGCACCGCCGAGAAGCACGACGCTTTTGTAGAACACGATGGTAACGGCGGCATGATCGAGGAATTCAGCGGCAAGTTGCTCGTCCAGCAAGAACCGGACGCTTCCAGTTTCCCGAACGGTGGACTTCGCAATACCTTCGAGGCCCGCGGCTACTCCGCTTGGGACCCTTCCTCTCCCGCTTTTATCGTAGATGACACACTTTGTATCCCAACCGTATTTATCGCTTATACCGGTGAAGCGCTGGATTATAAGACCCCGCTGATCCGCTCTATCGAAGTATTGGGAGAAGCCGCCAAGGACGTATATCGGTATTTCGATGAGGATGTCAATAAGATAATTACTTACCTAGGTTGGGAACAGGAATATTTCCTTGTTGACGAGGACTTGTATTCCGCTCGTCCGGATCTCTCACTCACCGAGCGTACCTTGCTCGGACATGAGAGCGCGAAGAACCAACAATTAGACGACCACTATTTTGGCGCTATCCCCTCTCGTGTGCAAGAATTCATGAAAGACTTGGAAACCGAATGTTATAAACTAGGTATCCCGGTAAAGACCCGCCATAACGAGGTAGCCCCCAATCAGTTCGAGCTAGCTCCCATTTACGAGGAATGTAACCTAGCCAACGATCATAACCAATTATTGATGTCGGTCATGAAACGGGTAGCCCGCCGTCATAATTTCCGTGTATTATTGCACGAGAAGCCATTTAACGGGGTAAACGGTTCCGGTAAACACTGTAACTGGTCTATGGGAACAGACAAAGGGGTAAATTTATTCTCTCCGGGTAAAGACCGTGAGGACAACCTGCGCTTCATCACCTTCGTGGTGAACACCATCATGGCCGTTTATAAATACAACGCTTTATTAAAAGCGAGTATCGCTTCCGCCACGAACGCGCACCGCCTAGGCGCGAACGAGGCACCTCCCGCTATCATCTCCACTTTCCTCGGAACGCAAATCAGCGAGATCTTGGATAAATTCGAGAATAGCTCTATCGAGGACGCTATCGAGGTAGACGATAAAAAGGGCTTGCATCTTGGCTTCGGGCAGATCCCCGAACTGCTGTTGGACAATACGGATCGTAACCGTACCTCTCCTTTCGCTTTCACCGGAAACCGTTTTGAGTTCCGTGCCCCGGGCTCTTCCGTGAACTGCGGATCGGCCATGTTAGCGTTGAACTCCGCCGTAGCTTATCAATTGCAACAATTCAAGAAGGACGTAGAGGCTTTGCAAGCGGAAGGAAAAAGCAAGGAAGTAGCGATCTTCAAGGTGCTGAAAGCCTATATCAAGGAATCTAAGCCGATCCGTTTCGATGGGAACGGTTATTCCGACGAATGGAAAGAGGAAGCCGCCAAGCGGGGTCTGGACTGTCAAAATAGTGTTCCCTTGCAATATGACGCTTATCTTAAACCGGAGTCGATCGAGATGTTCACGTCTACCGGCGTACTTACCCAGAAAGAATTGGAAGCGCGTAATGAGGTAAAATGGGAAGTCTATATCAAAAAGGTACAGATCGAGGCTCGGGTATTAGGGGATTTATCCTTGAACCATATCATCCCGGTAGCCGTTCGCTACCAGAGCGTATTGCTGGATAATATAGCGAAGTTGAAAGAGACATTCGGCGATGACCCGGAATTCCGCAATATGTCGGAAGAACCCCGTCGCTTGGTTCGTAAGATAGCCGGACATATCTGTGCCGTGACCAAGAAAGTGGATGAGATGGTAGAGGCCCGCAAGAAAGCGAACCGCTTGACCGATATGCGGGAAAAGGCGATCGCTTACCACGACTCGGTAGCCCCTTATTTGGATGAGATCCGTGACCATATCGATGATCTGGAACTGATGGTGGACAACCAGATGTGGCCGTTGCCGAAGTATAGGGAACTCCTGTTTATCCGATAAAAAACATCCGTACTGGCGTTGCCTTGCGCCAGTATCGGCATAGCCTCACACTGATATAGGCGCAGCCTTACACCGATACTGGCATAAGGCTACGCCTATACTCCCGTTTACCACTTCACATAAGAAGCATTCATCAAGAAGTCATAATCATGTTTCATCGCTTGCAACGGTGTCATATTATAACGCTCTTGCTCAATGAAGTAATCCTCTAATCCGGCTTTCTCCGCCACAGCGAATAAGGATTTGAAGTCTACGATTCCGGCGCCCATCTCTGTGCTGCCCTTTCCATCTGCGTTCGCGTCTTTCAAGTGCCAGTTGGCGAAACGACCGGGATAACGGTTCACGTAATCATGACATTTAAAACCGCCATACACTAATTGAGCCGTATCGATCTGGAAAGTAACCAGCCCTTTGTCCGTATTCTCGATCATCACGTCGAACGGGATCTTTCCTTCCAACTCATGGAATTCATCCACATGGTTATGGAAAGCGAAACGCAACCCGTTCGCCTTCGCGATCTCACCACATTTATTAAATTGATCCGCTAAACGCTTCACGTCCGAAAGGCTCTTGATATCTTTGGAGGGATAACCCGCCTGAACAATCCATTTACAGCCTACCTCTGCCGTATCGGCGGCATTCTTTTTCCAGAAGTCCCATCCCTTGGTATCACCCTCCGCCAGCAAACCGCTTCCGGTATGGGAACCTACCATACGGGCACCCAGATCCGCCAGACATTTCTTCATCTCGGCCGGGGATTTCCCATAGAATTTGCCATCCCGGTAACCGGCGGCTTCCATCCGTTTATAACCGATATCCACCAAAGCCTTCATCGTACCGTCAAAATCCGTCTTCAAGTCGTCCCGGACACTATACAACTGTACACCTATCGCTTTCTCTTTCTTAGCCAAGATAGAGGCAAAGCCATTCGGTACTACACTCAGCGCAGCCACAGCGGCACCCGCTTTCAAAAAATTCCGTCTCGTTATCATCATACTATTCTTTAAGATTAACGTCGCTAAAGGTAGCAAAATTATTTCTACTTTTGCGCACATTTAAACAAACGATCATGCAAGGAACAAAGAATCTGACCGAAGGGGTCATCTCCCGGCAACTATTCAATCTGGCGATGCCGATCATGGGTACCTCATTTATCCAAATGGCCTATAGCATCACCGACATGGCTTGGGTAGGCCGGTTGGGAAGCGAGGCCGTAGCCGCTATCGGCGCCGTTGGTATCCTTACTTGGATGACGAACTCGATCTCTTACTTGAATAAAGTAGGCTCGGAGGTGAGTGTCGGGCAAAGTATCGGGGCGCAAAACGTGGAAGATGCCCGAGGATTCGCTTCCCATAACCTAACGATCGCCTTGATCCTCTCGCTTTGTTGGGGATTCTTGCTATTCGTCCTCGCTCATCCGATTATCGGTTTCTACAAACTGGAGGAACCGATCGCATTGAACGCCGTGGAATATTTGAGAATCGTCGCTTCCGCATTCCCATTTATCTTCCTCTCGGCGGCGTTTACCGGGATTCATAATGCGGCAGGATTGAGTAAGATTCCATTTTATATCAGCGGAACAGGTCTTTTACTGAATATGGTGCTAGATCCTTTATTTATACTCGGCTTCCATTTGGGCACGGCGGGCGCGGCTTGGGCTACGTGGATCTCCCAAGCGGTGGTTTGCGGACTATTCGTCTATCAGCTGAAATGCCGCAATAAATTGTTCGGGGGATTCCCTTTCTTTGTCCGTTTAAAGGAACGCTACACCAAGCGGATCTTCCAATTGGGCCTGCCGGTAGCGTTATTAAATACGTTCTTCGCGATCATCAATCTTTTTATGGCCCGTACAGCTTCCACCTACGGAGGGCATATCGGTTTGATGACGCTTACGGCAGGCGGACAAATGGAGGCGATCGCATGGAACACCTCACAAGGCTTCAGTACGGCCCTCTCCGCTTTCACCGCACAGAACTACGCCGCACGCAAGAAAGAACGTATCTTGACCGCTTATCATACGACGCTTAAAATGACTTCGATCATCGGCGTACTCTGCACGTTGTTATTCGTCTTTTACGGTAGCGAGGTCTTCTCGCTGATCGTGCCGGAGCAAGCCGCTTATGAGGCCGGTGGTATATTTCTCCGGATCGACGGATATTCGATGATCTTCATGATGCTGGAGATTACCACGCAAGGCATGTTCTACGGTACCGGCCGAACGGTTCCGCCGGCGATCATCAGCATCTCGTGTAACACCTTACGCATACCTTTGGCCATCGGGCTAGCGGCAGCGGGACTGGGTATTACGGGTGTTTGGTGGGCGATCAGCCTTTCCAGCATGCTAAAAGGTGTCGTCGCTTTCATTTGGTTCAGTATCTTACAGAAGAAGATCTTGTAAGCGGAACAATTCTTACCGATTTTCCGTACATTCGCGATTAAAATGACATTCAATTAAAAAACAACCTATATGGATTACAAATTCAAACCGGAAACCCTGTGCGTACAGGCCGGTTGGCAACCCAAGAAAGGAGAACCCCGTGTCCTCCCGATCTATCAAAGCACGACATTCAAGTATGAGACGAGCGAGCAGATGGCTAAATTGTTCGATTTGGAGGAAAGCGGCTATTTCTATACCCGCCTTCAAAACCCGACAAACGAGGCTGTAGCCGCCAAGATCGCGGCGTTGGAAGGTGGCGTGGCCGCTATGCTGACCTCATCCGGGCAGGCCGCTAGCTTTTTCGCTTTCTTCAATATTTGCGAGGCTGGCGATCATATCGTAAGCGCTACCAGCATTTATGGAGGTACTTATAATCTACTGGCCGTTACCTTGAAGAAGCTGGGAATCGAATGCACGTTCGTAGATCAAGACGCGAGCGAGGAAGAGATCTCCAAGGCTTTCCGCCCGAATACGAAGGCGATGTTCGGCGAGATGATCTCCAATCCGGGCGTTATGGTATTGGATGTGGAGAAGTTTGCCCGCATCGCCCATAATCATGGCGTACCCTTGATCGTCGACAATACGTTCGCCACGCCGATCAATTGCCGTCCGTTCGAATGGGGAGCGGATATCGTTACGCACTCCACGACTAAATATATGGATGGCCATGCCACGAGCGTGGGTGGTTGTATCGTGGACAGCGGCAATTTCGATTGGGAAGCGCATGCCGAGAAGTTCCCGGGACTTTGCCAACCGGACCCTTCTTACCACGGATTGACCTATACCAAGGCATTCGGGAAATTAGCGTTCATCACGAAAGCGACTAGCCAACTGATGCGTGACCTTGGAGCGATCCAATCCCCGCAAAACGCATTCCTATTGAATCTGGGATTGGAGACCTTGCATCTTCGTGTACCGCAGCATTGCAAAAACGCCTTGGCGGTAGCGCAGTGGCTACAGAAATGTGATAAGGTAGCTTGGGTGCATTATCCGGAATTAGAAGGCAACCCGTACCATGAGCTCGCCAAGAAGTATCTACCGAATGGCTCTTGCGGTGTATTATCCTTCGGATTGAAAGGTGGACGTGAGGTGGCGATCAAGTTTATGGATAGCTTGAAACTCGCCGCTATCGTAACTCACGTAGCGGATGCCCGTACTTGCGTGCTTCACCCGGCCAGTCATACGCACCGCCAGTTGAGCGACGAGCAATTGATAGAGGCTGGCGTGGCTCCGGACTTGATCCGCTTCTCTGTAGGTATCGAGAACGCCGATGATATCATCGCCGATATTGAGCAAGCGCTCAATAAATAAGACATCTGTGCCATGCTGATGAAACGCTTGTGCCATCAGCATGGCACACCTGCATCTACAGCACGGTACTGCTATAAGTTCCTAGATAGGCAGGAATCTCCCCAGACGCGCCACCCAATTTGTCGTAATCCTCCCTAGGCTCGTTACCGGATGTTCCTCACGCAACAAATCCTCACGGAACTCACGAAGAATAAGCCAATCCGCCTGTTTCACCCAATGCCGGAAGACCGGATTCTCCACATGACTTTCCGAAATGGATAATAACACGTCCAGATCAAAACAATCAGCGACAACGCCTGCGCCAGACAAAGAGGCATCGTAAGCATTGCAAGCTTGCTCAATATGTGTAGGAACCATCAATACAGGTTTATTCAGATACATCGCCTCACATACGGATTCGAACCCGGCGGTCGTAGCATAAGCCTTCGCCCCCGACATATAACGTAGAAACAACGTATCATCCAGTTGATGGAAAGAAAGGCAATCGTCTATTTTCACCTCGGCTCGCTGATCTTTCTTATCCCAAAAGAAATGCATCGGAACCGAAGGATGACGGGAATGCCAAGAACGGATCTCCTCACTAAACCCGCTATTCAACAAATAACCATGCAAATAACTGCCGTTCGAGGGAACCGCATCCAAGACTTCTTGCCTTAATAAAGGAGGAACCACGACTATTCCTCCCAACGGCGCCTCACGCATCTTCCGAAAAGACAAGGCTAATTTTTTGACGGAGCCTATCGCCGTTAATCTCGTAAAAAATCGTAGCGATGCCAACGACAATGTGCTCTGCTTCGGGAAAACGAAGTCCGGATGCAAGAATAGATATTGATGGGCGATACATACCATCGTCGCTTTCGGACGGAGAATCAAGTAAGTCATCCCCGTCAACAGCTCGTAGAAATTCACGACAACATCCGCATCCGTCTGCCGAATCATCCGGTCGATATAACGGATACTTCCCATGTATTTGTGCAGACGCAATACATTATATAATATGCTACGCATCAAACTCACTTGTTTATTCTTAGCCGTCGGTAAAAAATTCGGACTCTCAAACGGATATACCGGCGATTGTATCTTATTCAAGAAGAAATCCGGCAAACGGCGGGCTGGGCTTTTTCCGACCAACACACCAACGATCTTATGTCCTTCGGCCATCAATTTCTGACGTAAGGATAACGCTTGGGTCAAGTGCCCACGTCCCTCACCTTGTATGATAAACAGGATTTTCATACAGCATCCGCATATAGTTGTACATTATTATATGTAACAATATCCCACTCTCCTTGTTCATCCTCCACGAGAGCGGTCATGCTTTCCACCCAATCGCCGGAATTTAGATAATGCACATTACCATACCATACGTTCGCCGCTTGGTGAATATGGCCGCAAATAATCCCGTCCAAATGCTTGGCCTCCGCTAAGCGTACCAACTCTTTCTCAAACTCCGAGATATAAGAGACCGCACTTTTCACCCGGTGTTTCACCTCTTGGGATAAAGAGAAATAAGGTTTTCCTTGCCGCTCTCTACGATGATTGTAAACCTTATTCAACCACAATAAAAAAGTATATCCCACATCCCCGAGCATGGCAAGCCAACGCATATGGGTCGTAACCGTATCGAAAATATCGCCATGTGTCACGAAATAGCGTTTTCCTTGTCTCGTCTTCAGTAAATAATCCTTTACGATCGATATATTGGAGAACTTAAAAGGAGCCAAGCTGTCGAGAAAATCATCATGGTTCCCCACGACATAGATAATCTCCGTACCCCTTTTCTCCATCATCTTCATCAATACCTTAAAGAAATCGGTATGCTTTTGTTTCCAGCGTTTACCGGATTTCTTCAATTGCCAGCCATCGATGATATCACCATTCAAAATCAATCGATCGCAATCTACGTGCTTGAGAAAACGGGTGACCTCCTCCGTCCGGGAATGTTCCGATCCCAGATGGATGTCCGAGAGGACAATAGTCGGATAGTACTTTCTTAATATCATCTTTTCCTTGTTTAAGATGATACAAAAGAACACTTTCGGTATTACAAGTTCACGACAACCTAATGAAAAAGACATAACAAAAAGGCCAGCTCTTCACAAAGCCGGCCTTTTCTCGTTTAACTTTAAATATTAAAAAATTATGATGACATTTTACTTTACCTATTCTTCTGATTGAGTAGCCTCGTAAGCCTTTAACAACTTCTCTTGTACATCGGCAGGAACTAACTCGTAACTAGCGAACTTCATCGTAAACGAAGCACGTCCGCCCGTAATGGAGCTTAGTGAAGTAGAATAGTTAGACATCTCTTTCAAAGGAACTTTCGCCAATAGTTTCTCAAATCCCTTCTCGCTATTCATACCCATAATCAAGGCACGGCGTCCTTGCAAGTCACTCATCACATCTCCCAGATAATCGGCAGGAACGGAAACCTCGACATCGTAAACAGGCTCCAATATCTTAGGGCCAGCCTCCTTGAAGGAAGTACTGAAAGCATTACGTCCGGCAAGCATGAAAGAGATCTCATTACTGTCTACCGGGTGCATCTTACCATCGTATACGCAAATACGCACGTCGCGAGCATACGAACCCGTCAACGGCCCTTGCTCCATACGAGCCATGATACCTTTTAGGATAGCCGGCAAGAAACGAGCGTCGATAGCACCACCAACGATACAGTTTACGAACACGACTTTACCACCCCAATCCAAATCAATTATCTGAGTATCACGAACATTCATCTTATACTCCTGTCCGCCGAAACGGTAGGTATCCGGAGCAGGCATACCTTCATAATAAGGCTCGATAATCAAGTGAACTTCACCGAACTGGCCTGCGCCACCAGATTGTTTCTTATGGCGGTAATCCGCACGGGCCGCTTTCGTAATCGTCTCACGATACGGGATCTTCGGCTCCAGATATTCGATCGGCAATTTATCATTATTCTCGATTCTCCATTTCAATGTACGAAGATGGAACTCACCTTGACCGGAAACGATTGTCTGCTTCAATTCCTTGGACTGCTCGATTACCCATGTCGGGTCTTCCTCACGCATACGTATCAAGATTTCCATCATCTTCTCGGCGTCAGCCTCATTCACCGGCTTGATAGCACGACGATATTTCGGATCCGGATATTTAATGAAGTCGAAACGATAATCACAACCCTTTCCGTTCAATGTATTACCACGGCGAACATCCTTTAACTTAACGGTCGCTCCAATATCACCCGCCACCATTTCCGTAACCGGGGTACGAGTTTGTCCGGCTACCGCAAATAACTGTGCGATACGCTCCTTGGAACCACGATCGGCATTCATCAAATCGTCACCTTCTTTTACTTTTCCTGATATCACTTTAAAATAGGAAACCTGACCAATATGAGGTTCCACGGTAGTCTTGAAGAAGAACAAGCTAGTAGGACCATTCGAGTCCGGAGTCACCTCTACGCCTTCCGTAGTAATCAGACGAGGCATCTTGTCGGTACAAGGAACCACGTTACCCAAGAACTCCAACGTACGACGAACACACATATCACGACCGGCACATACGCAGAATACCGGGAACATACCGCGAGTAACCAAGCCCGCACGGATACCGGCACGCATATCATCCTCGCTCAAGGCACCTTCCTCAAAGAATTTCTCCATCAAAGTATCATCGTTCTCAGCGGCGGCTTCCACCAAGGCTTGATGCAACTCCATCGCCTTATCCATTTCCTCGGCGGGGATTTCCAATACATCAGGAACTCCACCTTCCGGTTTCCAACGATACATCTTCATTTTTAATACATCCACCACGGCATTGAAAGAAGAGCCGCAGCTAATCGGATATTGGATCGGAACGATCTTACTGCCCCAACGGTCTTTCAACTGGGCGATAGTTCCCTCATAGTCGGCTTTATCATTATCAAGCTGATTGACAACGAAAATCACCGGTTTATGAAATTGTTCAGTATACCGGAACTGGTTAATGGTTCCAACCTCAACACCGTACTGGGCATTCAATACCATCAGTGCCGTATCCGTGACATTCAGAGCGGAAACAGCTCCTCCAACGAAATCATCCGAACCCGGACAATCGATGAAATTCAGCTTCCGATCCTGCCACTCAACACTGAAAACGGTTGAGAAAACTGAGTATCCATACTCTTTCTCAACCGGGAAATAATCGGACACCGTATTTCCTGCCTCAACGGAGCCGCGGCGTTTTATAACTCCACCCTCGTAAAGCATAGCTTCAGCGAGAGTGGTTTTCCCAGAGCCCGAACTTCCCAAGATAGAGATGTTCTTAATTTCATTTGTTTGGTATACTTTCATGATATCAGGATTTATTTGAGTTTAACAATACGTTTATTTGGCGTGAATCACTTTCACGAGGGCGCAAATTAGAGATTGTAAAGGAAAAAAGCAATTATCGCCCGGTGTTTGAGAACTATGTTGTGCAGCAGGGCTGCCAAAGATCAATATTGATCTTTGGCAGTCTCAGCCATATCTAACTCTAATACACCACCTTCTACGACATTCTTAAAAGGGATAAAAGGTTCCTGTAAAGACTCGCCATTTAAGCGATATTCCTGTACATAGACATTTGTCTTATTATTATTCTTGGTTTTAATCACAAATGTATCTCCCGGATAATACCGCTTATTCAATTTGATCGTCACTTTATCAAATAGAGGACTTCCTAACGCTAAAGTCGGGTTTTCACTTGCCAAGCCAACTATATCAAACAATCCTATCGAGGATATCACATACCAAGCACCAAGTTGACCTTGATCCTCATCCTGCCCATAGCCATAACCGTGAATACCTTCTGTCCCATAAAACTCATCCAGAATCGCACGTACCCACTTTTGGCTTAACGAAGGTTTGCCCGCTTGATTAAACAACCAAGAAATATGTAAGCAAGGTTGATTCCCTTGATTATAATAAGTTTGTAAACCAGCGAAAGCATCAATAGTCGTTCCACCGCTAAATGTCTTGTCCTGTGAAAGAATAAATATACTATCCAGACGTTGTGTAAATTCCCTAGCTCCCATTTTAGCGATCAGCGATTTTGCGTCATGAGGTACATAAAATGTATATTGGTATGCATTCCCTTCTTGGAATCCACGCCATACTTGCATGGGATCAAAATTACTGATAAACCGTCCATCCGCATATTTGGGCTGAATTAAGTTCGATTCCGCATTATAAATACGTTCCCAACCTTTTGACAAATCCATCAATACATTATAATCATCCGTTTTGCCCAAGGCTTTCGCCATCTGCCCTACGGCATAAGCTCCAAACGAATATTCCAAGGTATGAGAGGCCGAAAACATCCATGCCTCATCAGCGCCTTCACCTTTGTCCATATGAGGAACATAACCATATTCCACAAACTTATCCGTATCCAGCTTACCCGCTCCCATCGGCCGGTTCTCTCCCTCTAACTCATTCTTTCGTGCCGCCGCATAAGCATTCTCTACGTCAAAATCACGGATGCCGCATAGATAAGCCGCAGCAATCACATTACCTAACTGATTCGTTCCAACACCGGAGACAAACCGGCTACAAGCTATACCATCTCCTAACCATCCGGTATCTTTATAAACTTGTACATGCGTACTTACATAATCCGATAAATACTCCGGATAAGCCAATGCCCATACTTGAATCAAGTTCCATTGCCCTCCCCAAATACCATCCGTATTATAAAAAGAGAAAGCCGGTTTTCCGTCTTTTAAGGGCAACTGTCCAATAGTCCCATCATTTTTAGGATATGCGCCGTTCACATCGCTAGCCAAACCTCTGCCCAATAGGGCATGATAAAGTCCGGTATAGAATTTGATTTTATCTTCTTTCACCGGGGTTTCCACACGTATACGTCCTAAATACTCTTCCCATGTAGATCTCGAGATTTCGCGAGCCTCATCAAAGTCCATTTGATCTTGGCGAGTCTCTGTCTCTCTATTTAATCGAGCATTATCTACAGAGGTATAAGAAAGACCTACTTTTGCTGTTATCAATTCGTTGTCTTGAGTATTATAGGTCAAATAGGCACCAGCCCCAATCCCCTCAATCTCTCGGTTATTCTTCTGTACAGTCTCTTTCACAAAGGTTCCGAAAGAATCCGCAGGCTTATCCAAACGAGCCGAGAAATACATGGTTATCGTAGCTCCCGACTGATACTTATTACTATAAGTAGGTAAAGTCGTAACCCAACCTTCTACTAAATCATTTCCTTTTATCCGGACGAAAGCATCCACAGCTGGTCCACTTTCGCCTTGACGATTTCCTATATCAAATAAAATATGACTCGCATCGCTCTTGTGAAAAGTGAATCGTTGAAAAGCAACTCGAGGAGTTGCGGTCAACTCCGCTTTCACATTATAATCTTTAAGCATGACCGAATAATACCCGGCCGTAGCGATTTCATCCTTATGATCAAAAGAGGAGCGATATCCCTGCCCGATAGAATTTAAAGGTCCCGGAATTGTTTTCAAATCTCCCACTGTAGGCATCAAAACAATACCTCCAACCTGAAACTCATGTAGACAAGGGAATCCCTCTATAGAAGTATCCCGATAATCATATCCCGTAGCTTCCCATCCTGATTTATTCCCTAGGCTAGCATTGGTAGCTGCTGCTGGTTTCGCTAATCCAAATGGCATCGCACCCGGAGCAAAATGAAACCAACGGCAATGAGCGGTACCAATGCGAGGTTCCACGTATTGGGTTAATGACTCCATTGTTTCTTCCGTATTCTTCGGAGTCGTTGTACAAGCCATCCCTACCAGCGCCAAGGACAAGATGAGTGATACTTTTTTCAATGAATTAATTCTCACCATATTCAGAACTTGATTTTATATGTTTCTATAGCATATTTACCCAAAATAATCTCTTGAACAGAAGAAAGTTCTTCCTCTATCAAGTTTGTGTGAATAATCTCTTTTGGCTCTACAAACATCCGCAGATGTACTGTTTCTTCCTTATTTGAGCAATTATACATTCTTACAATCAAACTATTATCATCTTCGCATTTCTTTATCGCCGTCACCTTAACATTGGGGTTATCTACAGACACAAACGACACCTCTTCCGGCAAAAAAGCCTTTCCATATTGAATCGGATTATACACCGCAACCAACGGCTCATTGGAAGATGTACCGAACTCCTCCCTAAGCGGGCTATTAACCTCATGAGAAGTCAAAGAGAAATGATAGGAATGATCTCCGGGTTGAATAAAATCATTACCTAACGGATGACAACTTTTACGAGACGCTAATAAAATAGGTTGTAAAATCGTATAATCTACCGGTTGGTCTGTCGGATCAATATAATCAGCAACCGCAACAGAAGAAGACAAGGTTACGGCACATTTTTCTCCGGCCGCACTTAACCAGTTCCCGATACCGCAAGGACGCTGCTTACTATTTTCAACATAATAACGCTCACCCGCCGCTCCCGGCATCTCATCTTTTCCAACCGTCAATGCCCCGAAAGGAACCTCATAAGATACTGATGAACGCTGGAACGCAAGAGGCCACATTAAACGATACTCACGATAAAGTACGGCATCCCAATTCAATAAGTCAACATCCATATCTATTTTTTTAACCTGATGATATACACGTAAAGTCTGTTCTATAACTGCGTTTCGGATAGGTGTACGCATCTTATAGGATGTATATACAGGCCCATCTTCTTCTACTTTCCAAGGGACCGCATGATTCGAGGTTTTATCAAAACCTTCCATATCCGGCTGTTGCACCGCATCAAACTCGCCAGCCCCATTCCCCACAGAGCGCATAGAGATGACTTCTCCTCCTAAAAATTTTTCAGTATTCAACAATGGACAGCCCATTGATTTATCATATATTTGTTTGATACCACCATTTACCAGTTCGATCCTATAGTGGCTATTCTCTATCAAATCAACGGCCGGCCCAGATTTATCCTCTTGCTTTTGAGTTGGATTTAGATAATAAGTTTTTAGTCCCATAGCAGGCATATTATCTGCCGTAAAATGTAGATTAGCCTTTTCTATAGACCCATCTTGATAATAAACAATTTCAGATAACTGGGAATTAACCGCTTTTCCTTGATAATCTTTAATTTGTAAATCGTAGGCATACCCTTGCTCAAAAGCCACTTCTACAACAGCAGGAACAGTTCTTGAAAAAGACAAATTATTAAATAGTATAATCGAACGTCCTTTTTGCCCGGAGGTCTTAATCGAAGACGCTAAAAATCCAGCTTGCCGATCAACGATTTGTCTTGCTTTTGATAACGCAAACTCATATTTCCGGCGAAATGCATTATCCGTCATGATACCACCATTGCCCCCCCATCCGTGGTCTGGATAGATTTTAGCTTCCCACGCCTCATTCAAATCATCAGTAGGATACATCTCAAACGATTGGCGAACCATGGCACTAAAAGAAGATATTTTCTCCGCTGCAGATAACCAAACATCTCCCTCACGACTGGCAGTAAGAGCCTTCTCATGCGAAGGACCATGAATATACAGCCACACATTCGGACGTTCTCCATGTGTTATAGGTAGTGCTGAAGTAGAATGATCTAATTTCTCAAAAAAGTCATCGGCAGTCGCAAATTTAAACTGGGGTAACGACACTTTTACTCTCTCACCTGTCTTCCCATTCATTATATAACGAACATTATTCCATTTTTCAATAAATACAGGACAATTTCGAACCGGCTTCATATCCCACGACAACTCATAATTAAGCATCGCAGGCATTACAGTCTTAGATTTCTTGACATCATTGTATTTTGTATACCATAAAATAGCCTCTTTAGCCATCTCTTTGACCGCTGTCGTATCATCCTTTCCTAATACATTATAAAAATAGATATAATGTCCCGGAGTATAAGTACGAACTTTTGAACCATCCGGAGATTCCCAATAGAACAGCCCTCTTTCGTGACGACTGATAACCAAGTTCTCAATTCCCGCCTTACTCATGATTTGAGGCATTTGTAAAGTACGTCCCGGCACGTCTACATTAAAATAAGAGGAGGTTTGGTAACCATTAAAGTTTTTCTTCAACCATCTAGTTCCCAAATAAAATTGGCGAGCTAATGATTCTCCTGAATACATCTCCTCGTACGGCTGTATAAAAGTTCCTCCCACACAAATACGTCCTTCTTTCATATATTTAACAAACAATGGATACGTATCCGGATGACGATGGATGTATTCCTTCAATATAGAAGTTTGTTCAATATCCATCTTGAATGTTGGATCTTCACCCAAACGTTTCAAGAATGGTGTCAACCAAAGTGTATCCCGGTCGGCGATACAAGCATCGATATGATTCAGCCACGCTAAATCTTGATGAGTTGTAGTAAACACATAAATATCCCCATCATTCAAAGAGGAATTTGATAAATCTTTCAAAAGATGGAAAGACTCTTGATCACAGATATATGTATTTCCTGCAAATTGGGCTTTTAATATAAAGTTCGGAAATACACATAAGATCATTAAAATGAATATTTTCTTCATATGACTTTTTGTTTGAGAGGATGCACCAAGATAGCACATCCCCCTTATATAAATAAAATTGTAAATATCTTCCCGTTAGTTATAACCCGGATTTTGAGTCAAATTAGGATTACGTTGCATCTCATTTACAGATATCGGCCATAGTAAATCTGATTCTTTAAAAGTTGCGCCTGCCGCATTTTGAGCACCCAATAAAGTCACATAACGAACCTTTCCCTTATCCGTCTCCGATATTACAGGGAACATCCCTGTCCGAGTACAATCATCCCATATTTTATACTCTAAAGGGAATTCACGTAAACGTTCAGTCCAACATGCCTCAATAAATGCTTGTTTCGATAACTTCATCAACTCTGAAGAAATCTCTTCTACGCTTTTACCATCCATATTTGAACGAGCTTGCACTTGGGCTAAATAACCTGCAGCCTCTGAAGTCACACCCTCACTTTGGGCAATAGATTCAGCACCAGCCAATAAAGCTTCCGCATAGCGATAGATATTCCAGTCTTTTGTACCCTTTCCCGTATTTAACAGAGCCTCCTCATCAAAATAATACCAACATCCTGCTGTACTTGAAGACCATTTTTTTCCTGTATTAGGATTTGTATATTCCCAGTGGAAAAACTGATTCGGTTGAATACGCAAGTCATTTGGGGAATATACATTTAAAAATCGATCTGTCGGTCCATAAACACGTTCCATAATGGAATACGTACCAAATACAGTCGTCGCATTTGAACTACAAGAATAACTAGGAAGCCAATCACTCGTATTGATGCTATTATCATATTCTTGCGCATAAATTACCTCGTCTAAATCATCAATCGAACGCAATTTATTGAAAGCACTATTCATCGCTAAATCTTCATTCATAACTAATTTATGAGGAGAATTAATCACTATTCGTGCATATTTAGTGGCTTCCGCATATTTACCCTGTTGCATATAAACATTTGTCAACAACATAGCTGCTGCGTATTTTGTAATACGATGAGCATTTGCCGCAAACTTACTTGCAGGAAGAATCTCTACCGCATCTTTTAAATCAGACTCTATTTGAGCATAGACCACCTCTACACCAGTACGCTCTAATTCCATATCTACGGCAACTTCATAGGGTTCGGTATAGAATGGGATAGCACCAAATGTTTTCACCAAATAAAAATAATTGAACGCCCTAAAAAACTTAGCCTCTGCTACATATTTAGAAATAGAAGAATCTTCCATTGGAATACTAGGAATGTACTTAATCGCCGAATTAGCGACATTTATCGCATTATAACACGCATCCCACACTCCATCCACAGTTCCTGATATTTGCATCGTATATTTCTGGCGGCTTAATTCCCTAGAATATTTACAAACAACCTCTTGTCCTTCATAACTATTTGAGAAATAGCCAGTCAACATACCTGTTACAGTAGCGAAACTACCTAAATAAGCACTGGGAGCTGAAGCTATTTGGCGTATTGCACCTGTGCGATATAAATAATTCACATTAGCCACAGCTTGAGCTTCCGTTGTATAATATCCAACATTCGTTAGTTGTGACTTAGGTTCTTCTTTTAAGAAATCGTCACATGCGCTAAAGCTCATCATATTAGCACAAACGATAATTATTATCAATATCTTTTTCATATTCGATTATTTGCTTTATTAAGTTGACTAAAATGTTACGTTAACCCCTAATGTAAATGTCCGAGCTCTGGGATAAGAGAAAAAAGTCATATTTTGTCCAAATTTACCACTTGTCTCGGAAGAAGATTCTGGATCATATCCTAAGAAGTCCTTTGAAACGATTTGAAATAGATTATTTCCACTAGCATATAATCTTAAACCCGACAATCCTATTTTTTTTATCAATTGCGAGTTAAATGTATATCCTAGCTGTACCATATTACAACGTAGATAAGAACCATTTGCAACCCATCCGGAGTCGCTCGTTATATCTTGGCCAGCATGTTCTTCTCCAAAATGAGCACCGCTAGCTAAATATATCATTGGCTGCATTGTTTCTGGATTTGTTCCATCATAAGCATCATATAAAACCCCTTTCAAACCATTTGTAATGCCAAAGCGATCATTCGTTGTACACATAAAACGTTGTAAAGTCTCGACCCCCCAAACAAATTGCAAGTCAACTGTCAAATCAAAATTCTTATAAGAGAAATTATTAATCCAACTACCAGTCCAGTCAGGTAATCCTTTACCTATTATAGTTTTCTCATCAGAACGTTTCGCCCGACCAATCTGAGTCTTCTCGCAAGCCCCAGCCTTATAATCTTCAAGCGTATAAACACCCTTACGCTCTAATCCCCAGAAACTACCCATACTTTCACCAACACGAAGGACACTACCTCCACCAACCCAATCATACAAATAGACATCTGCATTCGTATCACTTAATGCTAAGATTTCGTTCTTATTATAATTTAGGTTTAGTGTGGAAGACCAAGTAAAATCATCACCTTGAATAGGAGTCCCATTCACCATAATATCTACACCCTGATTACGAACAGAGCCTATATTCTTAAAAATAGAAGTAAAACCCGTAGAATGGGGTACAGGACAATCTAACAATAAATCAGTTGTCTTTTTATTATAATAAGCAATATCAAAATTTAGGCGATTATTGAATAGCCCTAAATTAAAACCAACATCAAATTGCCCGGTCTTCTCCCATTTCAAATCTGGGTTAGACATTGTCTTGATATAAGAATAAGCTGAACGTTTCGCATCAATATAATAAGTGCCCGCATCTACTTTCCCTAAAGAGTTATAAGGATCAATCTCTGAATTTCCAGTTAAGCCATAACTTGTATGTAATTTTAAATTACTTATTAATGCGTTATCTTTCAAAAAATCTTCTTGAGAAATATTCCAAGCCAAACCAGCAGAAGGGAAAAATGCGTACTTATTATTCTTTCCAAACTTTGAAGACCCATCGACACGCCCTGTCACAGTCGCAGAATAACGATCTTTATAGGTATAAGCAAAACGCAAAAAATAAGAGTTCATGGCCCATCGAGTCCAACTTGATTCAGGTGCGTTTGGAAGAGTTCCCACCGACATATTATTATTTTCATAAAAATCGTCGGAGAAACCCTGAGTATAAGATTTATCCCAACGTTGCGTACGTTCTTGCCAAGATAGACCTGCCATAGCATTCAACCTGTGATCACCAAAAACCTTATTATAGGTTAGATAAGTCTCTTCTTGCCAATAAAATGTATTCCAATTCTGGTATTCCGCCCAGCCATTCGGCATAGAAATGTTATTCAACTCAATCGAAGAATACCCTCTATAAGTCGTATTATGGCTATCAACACCAAATTGTGTTTTTAAATCTAAGCCATCTGCCAAATGAAATGTTAGCGCCGCATTTCCAAAAATTTGTGTATTATAACGCATTCGCTTTTGCAGATCTAAGATCATTACAGGATTTGACATTCCTTCTAGACCAAAATAACTGTTCTCACTTTGGGAAGTAAGATTTGTCGTATATTTACCATATTTATCTCTTACAGGCAACCATGGGACCATTTCGATCATCGTACGGCGAGCCTCTTGCCCACCTCCATCTTCCGGTGTATAACGTCCCCATGTATGATTAACCAGTACATTGACTGCTGTAGATAACCATTTAGTAGGATGAGCGTCATAAGCGATCTTTGCGTTCAATCGTTTATTATATGTATTCATCACGATACCTTGTTGATCCGTAAAATTCAAAAATGCTCCCATTGATGACTTTTGACCAGCTTGTTGGATATTTAGCTGATGGTTGTGAGATACAGCTGTACGTGTGGCCTCATCTTGCCAATTCGTATCATATATTGGATTTCCGTTCGCATCAAAATAGTCGCGGTCATGGAACCAATAAGTCCGATCCAAAGACCAATTCTTATCATAATATGTATTCTCGTTCTCTAGGCCTTTCATAAAAGCATCGCACCATTCTTGAGCGTTCATCGTATCCATTTTACGAGCTATGCTACTAATACTTACCGAACCCTGATAAGATACTTGTACCCCCTCACGTCCTTTCAGACCTCGTTTTGTTGTTACCATGATAACGCCATTCGCACCACGAGCGCCATAAATAGCCGCCGCAGAGGCATCCTTTAAAACCTCCATCGATTCAATATCATTAGGATTTACCAACGAGAAGTCTTCCATGGCAACCCCATCAACAATATACAAAGGTTCCGATGAAGAATTTATAGTAGCCATACCACGTATCACGACACGATTCGCATACGCTCCGGGCTGACTTGAATTAGAAAAAATATTTACGCCCGAAACTTTACCTCGTAAATTCTCTAAAGCACTAAAATTCTGATTCTTCGTCAAGTCCTCTCCTTTAGCGACTCCAATCGAGCCAGTCACATCCGATTTACGCATTGTACCATAACCAACCACCACCACTTCTTCCAAAGCTTGAGAGTCTTCTTCTAAAACCACTCTCACATTTTCTCGTACAGGAATTTCTACTGTCTTATAACCAATATACGAAATAACCAACATCGACTGTGAAGACACATTTAAATTGAATTTACCATCCAAATCTGTAATAGTTCCTTCCGTCGTACCTTTGATACTAACATTTACACCAATTAGAGGTAGTCCAGCCATATCAACAACCACACCTGTTACCGTTTTTTTACTCTGTTGAATAATGTAAGCAGTATTACTACTCTCCGCTCTCAATTCCGCAGAGAACGGTAAAAAAGATATTAATGCGATGGGTAATACCATCATTTTTGTAAACTCCATAATATTATTATATTTTAGGTTTGAAAATATTATACTATAAACGCAATTTGATTTTTAATAAACTTCTGTCAACTCATCACCTCCTTTCTTTTGAAGCAATCTTTCTTCCTGCAAATAGCACATCCATAAGGCTTTTTCTCTATATTTCCACCAATACCAACAAGAGCACTAACCGATTTTATAGGGAGCATCAAACAAGAGTCCGTTAATGAGATCCCACAAAAGCCATCAGGCAACATTGAAAAAAATATTCGTTGCTCCGCCACATCCCAACCGCAATAACCGGGGCTGTAAGAATTACTTACCTTCAAATTTATCTCTGCCATCATATGGGTTAAAAAAGAAAGCCCCCAAGTAACGATAGCCTCAACGATAACAGAACCTAAAGCATCTGCAACAAAAGCCTCCATTACATCTCCTCCTGATCTTTTAACTTCAATCCATTCATCTAGCTCTTTCCCTACAGACGCAGTGATTATGGCAAAAAATTCACTATCACGTAAGCAATTGACTATAATTACATCTGGAGAAAGAATATTTTCATTCAATTTCAATGTACGTCTATCTACTCGTTCCCCTTGTACAAAGCGATAACCAAAACGAGGACTACATACATCCAAAGCCTCTCGTTTTAAGTTTTCAACAAAAACGGACATATAATCATCCGGCCCTGAGGCACCAAAACCTAAATATCGGTATAGCTCATTATTTTCTATCTCTAGAATCTCAATTGAACAATCCACCTCTTTCGCATTTATAAAACCAGAAATCCAGTCTATCGGACAATCGATTAGAGATTTGTCCCACCAAATAGAAATAAATCCGTTATTTCTATCCGTACAAGATCCAAAAACCGTCTCAAAATGGACTTTTCCATTTACATAATCAATTTTGCCCCATTGGCCGTTACTTTCCAAGACAAAGCCTTTAGCTCTTACTATTCCATTGGGAAAGCGTTTATTTATCCGGTTAAACAACCTCTCATAAAAAGAAATACTCAAAAAGGAATAGACTGAAATAGTCCATATCTCATAATTAGGTCCTAATACTTTAGAATAAGCAGGGATGTAGTTATTCACACCATAACAACAACTCTTACTTAAAATAAATCCCCAATCAACTTCGTTTAATAAGTGATAATCTTGCACTATCTCCAGCCGAGGCTGAATCATCAAAAGATCATTTATAACGCTCCGTATTTTAGCCTCCTCCGCTTCCGAAGTCTTTGTTAGTAAGATAACCGAAGATAAATAGAACTGCCTCCGATAAAAATCAAAATTCAACTTTTTCAAGAATGCATACATATGGACATCTACCAAAGAAATAATACCATCTATCCTGATATCCGGAATCCGTACTAAATCCTCTAAAGAAGCAAGACCGGAAGGTTCTATTAACAAGATATCCGGTCGGACAGATATTTCTATTTCTTTTATAGCTATAGGTAACTCTTGACGAAGCGTACAACATATACAACCTGAGTTCAAGTCTTTTACTTGATAATTCTTACTTCTCAATAATACACTATCCACAGACTCAGTCCCTGACTCATTTTCAATGACAACCACCTTCTTTCCACTCAAATAAGAGGATAAAAGATAATTAATCAACGTAGTTTTACCACTACCAAGAAATCCCCATATTATATAGATATTCATGTCCATAGTTTTATCCTATAATAAATTCCGTCTAATCATCGAATACAAATCCTCCTTTTCCAATTGGCTCAATCTCTGGTAAGCACAATCTTGCTTATGCGTATTCGATTTTTCGACAATTATTATTTCCGCATCCGAATTCATCGCTATATTATGCCAAGTACCCGCCGGGATATTATATGTTACGCCAAGTTTCATCCTTTCACAATAAAGGCTTATCGTATCTTTTTGAGGTTTTGCTTCTATCAATATGGCATCTCCTTTAAATAGAATAAAGACCTCATCTGTTTCACGATGCACTTCTATTTGTTCTATTTCATCAAATCCATGTCCCGGTAAATAATTCAGCTGAGCCACTTGCCATCCCTCTCGTACGAGAAAAGGATTATACCCCTCTCCGCTATGAAAATAAGTTTCAATCATACATTCCTCGATTAAAATCAGCTAAAGCCTTGTAAAACATCTCTATATTCTCAAAAGGCACTTCGGGAGGAGTATCACAGCCTGAAGACAACACAAAGTTCGGATAGTTGGCTGTACGCAATAACAAATCCTTCGTCGCATCATACAAAACCCGAGAAGAAGCCATTTTAAACATAGATACCGGATCTATATTTCCCATGACTAATACATCTTTGGGACATTGGTCCAAAGCTAAGAGCATATCGATCCCATTCCCGAAATGATATCCATAAGCCCCTGTAGCAACCATCGCTTTTGTACATTGTCCGCTATTACCACAATTATGTAAGAATATAGAGAAAGATTCATCTTGTACCTCACTTACAATCTCTTGAACATAAGTAGAAGAAAATTCCAAACAGGCCTCATTCGATAACAAACCCGCCGCAGGTTCCGCCATCAAAATCCCATTTGCTCCCGCACTTTTCAACGCAACGCAGTAATTTTTAATAAATTCAGTACACTTCGATAATAACAATTTTATACAATCAGGTTCGATATACATAGCCATCATAATCTCAGACATATCATATAATCTACCAGCTAACGAATAAGGCCCTATACAGCCAGCGACAACCGGTTTTAATGTATCCTCCGCTATCAATCGATTAGCTTTAATATACTCCTGTACTCTTCCATTCTCCAATGAAGGAATTTGTAATTTCTCCACTTCCTCCAAATTCGAGACTAATCGACCAATAACACTAGGAACTTCATTTTTAGAATAATGAATCTCTGCCCCAAAAGCTTCTGCTTCTACCGTCAAATCCATGATCACGCTAGAAGCTGCTGAAGGATATTTTTCTGCTAATAATTTCACGGCCCGAGCATGTATCTCCCCATTTGTTACCGCATCATACACAGTATGCCCCAATAACTCAATCCCCGAATGAGTCATGACAGGAATAGCGATCCGCTTTTCCGAGCCAAGTATAGAGGCTATCCATTCTTTCATATTTATTTTCATATCCAGACTTTTTTACGCAATACATAATAACTCTTTTGCTTTGATCACTGCCGCATTAGCATTTCCACTGTAACCATCAGCCCCAATTTGATTCGCAAACAATTCATTTACGGGAGCACCACCAACCATCACTTTTACTTGATCACGAAGCCCTTCTTTCTCTAAAGCATCCATGACGACTTTCATATAGCTCATTGTCGTCGTCAATAGGGCAGAAAGGCAAAGAATATCCGGTTTTTCTATTTTAACCGTTTCAACAAACTTATCTGCCGAAATATTCACGCCCATATTAACCACCTCAAAACCACATCCCTCAAACATAGATGCCACTAAGTTTTTCCCGATATCATGTAAATCCCCAAATACCGTTCCTATAACAATTTTCCCTATCGTATCAGTCTTCTCTCCTTTCAGATGAGGTTTCAATAGTTCCAACGACCCTTTCATCGCACGAGCGGCCATCAACAATTCCGGCACATATGCTTGTTGACGCTGAAAACGATCTCCAATCTCTTCCATAGCCTTAATCATATAGTTATTAATGATCAATTGAATATCCAAATCTTCTTTCAGAATTTGTTCGGTAACCTCCACCGCAGACTCTAATTTACCGGCAACGATCGAGTCAAATAATTTATTTAAATCAGCCATACCTCCATTATTTATTTTGTAAACGTAATATCTCCTCATACGAGCCATATTTACGGGCCGCCGCAATAAATGCCTTAAAATTCTCGGGAGGTGTATTCCTGCCCATCGCACAGCCGGAACTAACGATATGGCTTCTGCCTTGTGTAGCCTCGATCAAATCCCTTACGGCAGCATCAACATCTATAGGTGTACCTATCACTAAAGGAAAACTAGGATCGACATTTCCCATCAAGACTATGTTTTCCGGGACTAACCTACGAGCCTCTTTAATATCAAGCATCCAATCTACCTCCAAAATCCTTGCCCCTGTAGTCCCCATATCTTGTATTATGCCATTTGTATTTCCACAAATATGAATAGAAAAAGGAATCCCATAGTCTTGAACATCTTTTGCCAACTTTCTTTCTGGTTCCAAGGCAAATTCACGATACATATCAGGTGAAATCAGATTAGGTCCAGCAAAAGCATCCCCAATAGAAGTAGCATGCGCTCCCGCATCTTTCTGTGCTTTAGCGAAAACCGCACTAATTTTACGACAATATTCTAAGACATCATTGATTAGTCGCTTATCTTCCGTTAATAAATCCATCATGAATTGAGTAGTACCTCGCAGTAAACATGCGATACTAAAAGGGCCTTGATCCGCACGCCCCATTACAAAAACACGATCGCCGATAGCATCAACCAAAGTACGTGTAGCTTCTAGCCACTCGCATAGGCGACCGGATCTTAATGGGTCTGGTATAGGCATATCATAAACATCACGTAAGTCTTTTAATACCGGACATCCCTCATCAACCGTAGCAGGTTCATCCTCTCTAAATATTACTTTCGCCCCAACAGCTTCCGCTATCGTAGCATCATCAAAATCAATCACACATCCATCATATCCATATTTTTCTTGAGATATGATATGCGCTTGAGCCATCTTGCGTCCATTCCTATTCACGTCCCCGATCTTCATTCCAGCTGTTTCCACAGCGAACATAAAACTTTGGGGAATAACAGGAAGCATATCCGGAATATCTCCGTTTAAAACAGCCATACAACGCTGTAAAGAAGTCATTTCTTTCATAAGCCACTAATTTATAGATTAAATAATCATTTCATTTTCAATGATACACAAAATATATACACCAAAGCGAATAGAGGAACGAACAAGCTGAATAGTTGATTACTAGCGTCCGCAATAATCCCCATAAACAAAGGTAAAATAGCGCCTCCCGCCACTCCCATAATCATCAACGCAGAAATCTCATTTGCCTTTGAAGGTTCCGATTGAATAGCCATAGAGAATACGATCGGAAATACATTCGCACAAAACAGACCTACCCCAAATAATGAAATCAAGATAATCATTCCATCAGATGATATCATAAATATTGTAAACACGAACAATGCCGCAATCATATTTACAACTAAGAAACGACGAGAAGAGTATCTAGCCAAAAGGATAGATCCGACAAAAGTTCCGATCATACGAGCTGAGAAATACAAACTACATCCCAATCCACCTTGCTCGATCGGCATATTACAACGTTCTAACAAATATTTTGGGACAGCGGTCATCAATCCTATCTCAAATCCCACGATTAATAAGATCACGGAAAAAGCCAATATCAATTTTGTATTCTTAAGCAACCCCCAAATTTGATTACTGACATGGCTTCCGTGATTTTCTTTATGTTCTGCAATAGGTGTCCCTACCAGCCATAACCATGAAATGCCGGTAGTAACAGCATATACAAGAAATATCAAATGCCAATTTCCCCATAGTCCGGCAGCAACACCTGCGATCACCGGCCCTAACGTAGATGATATAGCCTTAATAAACTGCCCTAATGTCAACATACTGGTCACTTTATCTTTCGATACAACATCTAATAGAAGCGGATTCAACGAGACTTGTAAAATCGTATTCCCGATGCCTAGTAAAGCGAATGCCATCAATACCGACACGAATGAATAGTAAATAAATGGTAACAACATCGCAATTCCCGTAATCAAAGCACTCAGCAATACAGTCTTCTTCCGCCCTATATGCCCCATTAACAGACCTGTCGGTAAAGAGCATACGGCAAACCATAAAAAGACCATCATCGGGAGTAAATTCGCTAACGTATCGTTTAGACCAAAATCATTTTTCACGTAACTCGTAGATATACCAACCACATCCACAAAGCCCATGACAAAAAAGGCAAACAATACAGGTAATAATTTCCGTACAGACTTATTTTCAACACATATTTCCATGGTATCTCCCTATTTATAAAACCAACTTAAATGTTTCAATAGAATGGTGCCCCAACTTTAAAGAAATCGTTCTACCCTTTACAGGAAGTACTTCCTCTTCATCCTCTATTAAATTAGTCCTTATGACTTGCTTAGCCTCAAAGGGTAAAGATACTTGAATCTCTTTATCCTTCCCTTCCATTTCTGTTAAGCGAATAATTAGATTATTATCATTATCCGCCTTTTTGATCAGAGACATAGCAACTAATGGATCTGATATCGACAAGAAGCTATGCCTTGGTTCCAATGCTCCACCCTTATTATCTTTTTTAACTATATAAAACGGATGATTATTCCCGATTCCAAACATATACCCATTTATCCATCCTTCTTTATGCGTCGAAATAGAAAAATGAAACTGGTGTGTGCCTGTTTGATGATACCAGTTACCTTCTCCATGGCAACTTTTATGGGAAGACAATAAGATCCCCTGTAAAACTGGGTATATCGCTTGTTCACGAGACGGATCTATCCAATCCGCCACCGCTACGCAAGAAGACATCGTAAGCCCGAAACCATTTCCATTAGCAGATATAAAATTCTGTATCTCCCTTGGATGTGAATCCGCCGGATGATGCACATACGGTCCTCCCCAAGCCCAGCCCCCCGGTTGGCTATTCAACTCGTCTTTATACACTTGAGCTACCCCCATAGGAACCTCATAATTAATTGTACGTTCCCTCATCATATTTATAGGAAAGGCAATCCGGTATTGACGATTATGCTCTCCATCAAAATCACGTAATTCGATATCAAAATCAATTTGCTTTTTAGTATGTAAAAATGTTATGGTTTGCACGATCGTCGCATGTTTTGTCGGTTGGATATTCTCAAAACGGGTATAAAGCGCACCTGTTTCGACCACCCGCCATTGAGAATCAAAAGAACTAAGAGGCGTGATATCGCCGGAAGTCAAATCCGTAATACGAGTGAATTCTCCCGCTCCATTCCCTGTATATCCTAACTCTAGAACATCTCCGCACGCAAACTTCGAGGTATGTATAACATCCTTCCCTAAAATTTTATCATATAGGGAAACAATACCCCCATTTCCCAATACCGCTCTATAATACAGATTCTCAAAACTATTATTAGATATCAGAATCTCATCATTTTCAGACTTGAACTTTTTCCCCTCTTTTATTTCATAAGAACGGTATCCCATCGGAGGGACATCTTGAGCGACAAACGTTACATAATGTTTATCCCCGTCCGATCGAATCTGTGAAGGTATAATCCGACCGTTGTCATCTTTCACTAGAGCTTGATCTTTTGAAATCTCCACTTCAACTTGCCTATCTCGCTTCCAAGTAAGATCATTAAAAACCATCCGACTGTTAACAGGAACATTCACATTCTCTACAATATCATTTAAAGAGGAATGAAGTAATGTGTGCCCTAGATCTCGTGCGACTTCCAAGCTATCCTCAAAAATAGCATCAGTTATTTCACCATTCTTTCCTCCTAGCCCATGATCCGGGTAAATGGAGGCCATCCATGCCCGGTCAAACTCTTCTCGAGGATATATACTTAAACGACCATCTATCAATGCAGAAAAAGTTGAAAAAGATTCCGCTGCCGGTAACAATACTCCCGCTTGGCGTTTATAGGTAGTCGCCTCATAATGAGCCGGACCATGGATATATAACCACAAATCCGGACGTTCTCCCTCTATCCGTTCAAATCGTGTATCCGCACCTCTAACTTCCTCGAAATATTCTTCTGCCGTAGAACACTCTAATCGTGGAAGAGGTATATCTGATTCAGACGCTATCAAATTCCATTCATCAATTACTTTCTGATAATCTACCGGTTTCGTCGCATCACAACTCATTAATATCGCATAGTGGGGAGGAATACCATGCTCTTTAAAGTAATCACTCCAGATTTGCGAACGATGGTGTAGTTTATGAAAGGCTGTCACCCCATCCTTATCAAAAAATTTCCATACCAAAGAGGCCCAACCATAATTACCGGGTGTAAAAGTTAGTACTTTCGATCCATCAGGACTATACCAATCATATAACCCCTCTCCCATTCTACTAACAAATAAATTAGGAATTCCACTCTTTGCCAAAATCTGAGGCATTTGCCAAGTACGCCCCGGCACATCCATATTATTTGCTACTCGGTCATCACAGCCCGGTAAATTCTCACGAATCCACTTCCTCCCATAATAAGCTTGACGAACCAGTTGCTCGCCACTCGATAATCCCTCATAAGGTTGATTGTATGTAGCTCCCCAACCAAAGCGTCCTTCTCCATATAGCTCAATCAACTCCCCTTTTTTATCGGGATACTCTTCCAAGAACTCCATCAAGTTAAGAGTCTGTTCCATCTCAAACTTAAAAGATTTATTCTCTTTCATCAAACTTAGAGCTGGAAGAATAATACCCTCAATACGGTCCTTACGACAAAAGTCGGGAGTATCCATCCAAGCGATATCTTGATGCGAGGATTGAATAATATGTATAGTACCTTTTTGGAAATATCCCCAATCTGAAGGAATAATCGGACGATAGATTTGGTCTACAAGCACAGTCTTATTTGAAACCACCTTCAGACGGCCCTCTTCTCCAATCATAGGTAACCAGATCAATAAACTGTCCGGACTATCCGTAAATTGTACATCCAACGCACGTCCATCCATATTCGCATTCAAACTTGATTGTTTCTTAGCGATATAATCTTGCTTGATATAAGATAAGATTTCAAATCTTCCTCCCTTATTTTCATAATGTATCGGTTCAACCGGATTAATAATCGCAGTCTCACGTTGTGCCATTACTTCAAAAGACAGGCAAACCATACTAAGCAAAAAGATTTTTTGTTTCATAGAGTATTATATTTAGTAGAGAACACAGATTAACATAGTTAAACCATATACATATCTAAACATATAAATATTTATAGTATATTTTTATTTAACCGGTTTAACAACAGCAAATATAAGGATTCATCCCAAACAAAAAACACAATTCATGTATTTTAATATAAATTAGAATACACAAACAGTATAAAGAAAGCTATTTAGCAGAATACTAAGGGATAAATTGGTTATTTACAACCACCCCTTTATGTGAGAAGTTTTTGTCTCTTATATTTTCCAAAAGGATTTGTATAGCTTGGATCCCCATTTGCTCGATAGGCATTCGAGATATGCTCATTTCCGGAGAAAGGATATCTAGAGCTGTAGTCTCATGAAAACAACCCATATTAAAACGAGTATGGTAATCTATCTTATTACTAATAAAATAACGTATGGACTCCAAAGCAAGATAGTGTGTAGAAAAGAAGAAACCATCCACATCAGGCACCTCCTCAAACAGACAATCTAGTTTATCTACGATATCTGTCTTATAATTCTGCCTATCAACAAAGATCTCAAGTGACATATCATTATCCACGTCTAAATCCCTTAAAGCCTTGCGATATCCATCTATACGTTGTTTCATCACATAAAGATGTACATCAGTCGTAACCAAAGCAATCTTACGTGATCCTTTTTTAATCAAATGATAAGTTAAATCATAGCAACATTGGCAATTATTGACTATCACATAATTAGTATCTACATTTGGAAAATATCGATCCACCAAAACGAATGGCAACGAATCTTTCAATAATAGATTAACACCCTTTCGAGATACTTTAGTCGGAGCTATAACAATCCCATCCACTTGTTTGGATCGAAGCATCTTTACAAGCTCATATTCTTTATCCCCGTCGCCTTCCGAACTACAGACAATCAATACATATTTATTCCGGGCAGCCTCAGACTCGATTGCTTGAACCAACTGAGCATAAAATGTATCACCAATAAAGGGAATAATCAAGCCTATTGTATTCGTTGTTCCTAGAGACAGACTCCTAGCCAATAGATTTGGACGATAATTCACCGATTCTGCATAATCCTTCACGCGCTTAATCGTCGTATCACTAAATCCCTTGGCCGGTCCTTGCCCTGATAAAATCCAAGATACGGTGGCCTTAGACAAATTCAAAGCTTGTGCTATATCTTTTATTGAAACCTTCATTGATTCTGTGAATAATAGGTGAGTCAAAGATACCCTCTTTTTTTTAATGAAAGAACAATAACCTATCAAACAACTTTTTTTAACCTTTAACTATCTATCCCTACTAATTCAAAATAATCCTGTATCTTTGTATCAAGAAACGATTTATCATGGCAGGCTTATACATCCACGTTCCTTTTTGCGCCAAGCGGTGTTTATACTGTGACTTTTTTTCCAATACGGAGATGAAGTATAAAGAGCCGTATATAAACGCACTTATAAAAGAGATGGAATTGCGGAAGGGATATATAGGAAACGAAGCATTAGAAACCATTTACTTCGGGGGAGGCACCCCCTCTCAATTAGACGAGAAGGATTTTGGCAAGATATTCGAGGCCATCTATCGTCATTTTGATGTAGCTGAGCAAGCGGAGATTACCTTAGAGGCGAATCCGGATGACATGAAACGAGAATATGTATCGCTTCTCCGTAATTATCCTTTTAACCGGGTCAGTATGGGTGTACAGAGTTTTCATCCGGAAGATTTGCGTTTTCTGAATCGTCGCCATGACCGGGAACAAGCGATTAAAGCAGTAGAACTATGCAAGGAATATGGGATTACAAATATCAGTATCGATTTGATCTACGGACTCCCCAACCAAACGCAGCAAGCATGGGAAGAGAATTTGCGACAAGCGATCCGGTTGGATGTTCCCCATCTTTCCGCCTACCACCTCATTTACGAGGAAGGTACCGCACTTTACAAATTGCTGGAAGCGGGAAAAGTGCCCCCCATAAACGAGGAGTTAAGCGTCTCGTTCTTTTCCACATTAATAGATCGGTTGGCAGAAGCAGGCTATTTGCATTACGAGATATCTAATTTCGCCCGTCCCGGGTTCTTCTCCAAGCACAATAGCTCCTACTGGACCGGAAAGAAATATCTGGGGCTCGGTCCTTCCGCCCATTCTTATAACGGAATAGACCGGGAATGGAATCCATCTTCTCTACCTATATATATAGACGGTATAGAAAAGGGGCATCCGACAATAGAATCCGAGGATTTAGACCTATGCACCCGGTACAACGACTTCATCATCACCGGCCTTCGAACCATGTGGGGAGTCTCTTTCGCTGATATCCAGACAAAATTTGGCAGGAAGCTCCTTTCTTATTGTCAAAAGCAAGCTCAACCCCATATCAACCAAGGTCTCTTATTACAAACCGGTGACAAATTGATTTTATCCAAGTCAGGAATCTTCGTTTCCGACGGAATCATGAGTGATCTACTTTGGGTATAAAAATTAACAAAACCACCACTTTCTCCAACAAACCTGTTAGTTAAAAGTACATTTCCTGCACATTTTCACGATTTTTGAGAAATAAAACGACGCATATTAAAAAACTATTACATATATTTGCAGCATCAAAAACAGCAAACAGTGCCATATTTGTATATAATATCAGGTTGCAACGGAGCAGGAAAAACAACAGCTTCCTTCACGATTTTACCAGAAATGCTAAAATGTAGGGAGTTTGTTAACTCAGACGAGATAGCCAAGGGACTTTCCCCTTTTAATGCAGACAGTATAGCCGTCGCCGTTGAAGCTAGTCGTATTATGTATAAGCGGATAAAGGAACTCATCGGTGCTGGTGAGACTTTCGCAATGGAAACTACGCTGGCCACCCGTTCAGTCGCAAACTTGATACGGGAAGCACAAAGGGAAGGTTATTATGTTACATTGCTTTACTTCTGGCTAAATACGCCGGATCTAGCCGTGGAACGTGTGAAAATGAGGGTAGCCGCCGGAGGTCACAATATTCCGGAAGCAACGATACGACGTCGGTATGAGGCCGGTATCCACAATTTATTTGAGCTATACCTTCCTATTAGTGACTATTGGATGATAACTGATAATTCGATGTCTCCCATGGAAGTGATCGCCAAGGGATTCAAGAATGATAAAAGGGAAGTGTATAATCTAGATATTTTTACAAAACTTGAACATCATGAATGAGCAAGAAGTTAGAGAATTCGAAGAGAATATAGTAAAAGGTGCAAATATAGCTTTTCAGCGTTTGGTGAATCAGAAGAAGAAGGAAGACGGAGAGTTGGTATTCTCTCGTAACGGTCATATCTTCAGAGTCAAAGCTGTTGATCTTGACAAGATTTATTAAGTTATAGATATAGATATACAAAAAGAGGAGACGTATCTTTCAAGGATATGTCTCCTCTTTTTGGCTTTATAGAAAAAGGAACTTAGGTTCATGGGCGAAGTATGTTAACATACTTCGGCATTTCAGTTAACATACTTCGCCCACGAAGTTAACTTACTTCTCTATCTTGAGAATTCCATCTCGTTCAATAAATAACCGGCTCCGGCATATTTATCGATTACGAATAGGACATAACGGATATCTACGATAATACTGCGTTGATAATCGGGCAGATATTGGATATCCCCTCCTACTCCTTCCCAGTTACGGTCGAAATTGATACCGATTAACTCTCCTTGTCCATTCAATACCGGACTACCGGAGTTCCCTCCCGTTGTATGGGTCGTAGCACAGAAGGCAACCGGCATTTTACCGTTAGGCATCTTATAAGGGCCAAAGTCTCCTGCTTGATATAATTCCTTCAAACGAGCAGAAACCACAAATTCCCAATTCGTAGAATCCTCCTTCTCCATGACGCCGTCTAAAGTGGTTTGATGACCATAATAATCGCAATCACGAGGACTGTAACCTTTCACCTGCCCATAAGTCAGACGAAGCGTAGAGTTCGCGTCCGGAAAACTAGCCAAGTCTCCATACATCGCTAAAAGTCCTTTCACATACGCACGATGGGCGATCGCATATCCGGCATCAAAATCAGCCAAAGCCTTATCTAACGCCTTTTTCTCATCCTTTACGGATTGCGCAAACAGAATCATAGGATCTTCTCTCAAAGTTTTGACAGACGGATGCTCCTTGAACGCATTAAAGTTCTTCTCGCTACCATAGATCGATTTATCAAACAGATAATCTACGAATTTATCCACATCCCCCTTAAACTTGCTATCGATTACGGATAAATAAGCGGGCTGCGACTTCGGAGCGACCAAACGCCTATATTCCTTTAACATGACTTTCGCTATCTTCTTATCAACCATCGGCGCATAATCCTTATCAGCGAAACGGTGGAAAGCCCTCTCCAATTGAGTGACCTGTTTTTGCTGCTCGGAACGATCTTTCCCCTCCAAAGCCTCACAAACAGTCTCGATATCGGTCGGAACTTTGGAGAACTCGATGCCACGGTTCAATGCCTCATCCAACATCCAACTACGGAAACGCAAATCCTTACGATCATTAACGATCTGCTCCAATGTCAGAAGCGCTTCCGGATAAGCAGGCTCACACATCTTCTTCGACCAAGCGATCAAACGATCCTGCTCATCGTTTTTCACCTGCTCAAAATTACGTTTGTTGATCGCCCAGTTACTACCGATCGCATTCTTATAAGCGTTCGTAGAACCTGCATACTTACTAGCGTATTGAATCCGGACTTGCGGATCTTTCAACATTTCTTCCAGCATCGCCTCTTGACGGAGATTACGGATATTAATACGTACCGCATTATCTATATCCCGACGTTCAGCTACCTCCCATGAGGTATAGTATTTATTGGTACGGCCGGGGAACCCCATGATCATGGCATAATCGTTCTCCTCCACACCTTTTAAAGAAAGCTTTAGCCAACGTTTCGGACGAAGCGGGACATTGGTTTCCGAATAAGGTGCCGGATTTCCGTTCGCGTCGGCATACACACGGAAAAGAGAGAAGTCTCCGGTATGGCGAGGCCACATCCAGTTATCCGTATCCGCCCCGAACTTACCGATAGAGGAAGGGGGAGCACCGACTAAACGGACATCCGAATAGATCTTCTTGGTAAACATATAGTACTTATTACCTCCATAAAAAGCCTTGATCTCGACTTCCGTACCGGGGTTATCCTGTAAGAACTTCTCACCTACTTTCGCTTTAGCGAGGCCATTCAAGTACTTAGCGGACAAGAATTCCATGCTGTTCGGATCCGTGATCTTTTTCAGTTCCGTCCTCACATAATCCGTCACGTCGTCGATCTTATCGATAAAGGTAACCGTCAATCCCGGATTCGGAAGCTCCTTATCACGAGACATCGCCCAAAAGCCGTCCGTCAGATAATCATGTTCCAAGGTACTATGCCGTTGGATGCTACTATAACCACAATGATGATTCGTCAGCACCAACCCGTCCGGAGAGATCATCTCGCCCGTACAACCACCGCCAAAACGAACCACGGCGTCTTTCAAGGAAGGAGCCTCGGCGCTATACACTTCCTGATCGCTTAATCGCAGACCAAGGGCCTGCATCTCCGCAAACTTTTGTTGCTTCAATAAAGGGAGCAGCCACATGCCCTCATCGGCCAAGACCGGAAACGCCAATATAGCGGCCGCTACAGATAAAAAGAGTTTCTTCATGTATTTGAACTATTAAAAGGATGTTTTGTCAACATTGAATTATAATAACGGCGATCTCCACTTACCTCCTTACCAAGCCAAGCCGGTTTCTCAAAAGGCTCGTCCTCAGACGATAACTCGATCTCCGCAAGGATCAACCCTTCATTCGCTCCGTGGAAAACATCGACTTCCCACGTATGGCTGCCTCTGGGAACCAGATAACGAACCTTGTCGATCGCACCCGGCTCGCAAAGTTCCAACAACCGCTCGGCATCCACCAGAGGAATCTTTTGTTCGAACTCATAACGGCTCAAGCCTTTCTCATCCGAAGCGCCTTTGATCGTTAGGAATCCCTCCTCTCCCCGGATACGAATACGAACCGTACGTCCGGGCTGTGAGCAAATATATCCCTGCACGATACGGGTGGAGCTAACAGCCTCCGGTAAAAAATCACCGGAGACCAAGAATTTCCGTTCTATCTCAATGGCCATGTTTCGAGGTATCAGCCTTAATCGTTACCATCGTCGCACCAAAGCCATATTCGCGGAAAGAAGCGTCTTGAAAATAATGTTGCTTATAATGGGTCTTCAAATCCTTCTCGATCGCCTTACGCAGTACACCATCGCCTTTTCCATGGATAAAGACAATCTTCTGTCCGTTATTAAGAGCGTACTGATCCATCACCTCACGGAATTTCCCCAACTGGTACGTCAGCATATCCGCATTGCTCAATCCATTCGTATTATCCAACAATTCGGTTATATGCAAATCGATCTCAAGGATAGCGCTATTCGTCGGCTTCTTTTTCACGATTTGCCGGGGAACCCTACGTTCCTCACGAACCTTTTGCTGCATAGCTTCCTTCAACTCCGCCGCAGAGACCAATAGTTCTCTCTCGGGCAAGTCATCGCGGATAATCGGATAAATCAAGGCATCCTCCTCAAAGAAATCATTCTCCATAAAGCAGTGAAGCTTGTAGAACTTAACCGTATCCAAGCGCAACTCTACCGATACGGCGTTTTTCAACGAATAGGGTTTATCCTTCTTGAAAGCGATCAGTTGCACGCAGATCCTTTCCAGATCATTCAACTCCGGCTTACCGAACTCCTCTAGGAATATTTTCGTATTCGGCTCGATAATCCCGTTATAACGGCTCGTCCAGCTATTATTCGTCCGGTTCATATAATTGAAGAACAAATAGTAATTACTATCATTCACGAAATACGTCTCATAGCCGCATTGCTGGAACGCCTTCGGATCGACCGGGAGATAAGCCAGATACACATTCAGACGCTCTCCCTCCGGTGTCTCCTCGACCTTTTCCTCTTTGGGTTCAGGCTTCTTTGGGGAAGGAGTCTCTACCGGAGCCTGTACTTTCGGACGGTTCGAGCTATGCACTTGCATATCATTACCCCCAACCACGACACATTCCTTGATCAAGGCAGGAACCTCAAACCCATCCTCATCCTCAACCAACACTTGGTCCTTTCCACGGAATCCACGTACGACTCCACCTCCCACACTATTCAGGAAGCGAACTTTATCACCTATTTGAATACTCATATTCTATACCTTATTATATTATGCGCACAAAATTAGGGAATAATCCGCGAATCCGAAACCTATTTACTACTTTTGCACCCGGAATCCGTACAAACGGATGTTTTTTAACAGGACAGAAGAAGTAATGAAGACACAAGAAATACGTATCGAAGATTATAACTATTCGTTACCGGACGAACGAATCGCGAAGTTCCCATTGCCTAAAAGGGATGAGTCCAAACTTTTACTCTACCGTAACGGGGAAATAAGCGAAAGTATCTTTAAGCATATCACGGATTATCTTCCCCAAAACACCTTGATGGTATTCAATAATACCCGGGTCATACAAGCCCGCCTACTTTTCCAGAAAGAGACCGGCGCACGCATCGAGATTTTTTGTTTGGAGCCCATCGAGCCTCATGATTACGCCTTGATTTTTCAAGAGACCCGACGCTGTAGCTGGACTTGCTTGGTTGGCAACCTTAAGAAATGGAAAGAAGGCACTTTATCCAAAACGATCTTCATTAAGGATCAACCGGTCGTGCTGACAGCGGATAAGAAAAAGTCTCATGGTGACACACATTTGATCGAATTCACATGGGATAACGAGACTTATACATTCGCCGATATCTTGGATGCCGCCGGGGTCTTGCCAATTCCTCCTTATTTACACAGAGAAACAGAGAAGAGCGACCTACAAACCTATCAAACAGTTTATTCTAAGATAAAAGGCTCCGTCGCCGCACCGACCGCCGGACTTCATTTCACTCCGGAAGTACTTGCCGATATAGATGCTCGGGGCATCGGGCGGGAAGAAGTCACCTTGCATGTCGGAGCGGGTACCTTTAAACCGGTAAAAAGCGACACGATCGAAGGGCACGAGATGCACACGGAATTTATCTCCGTCCGCCGCAGTTCCATCGAACGTATCAAAAGCAACCTTGGAAATATCATCGCCGTAGGAACGACTTCCGTACGGACCTTGGAAAGTCTCTATTACATGGGCGTGATCCTAGATAATAACCCGGAAGCGACTTCCGAAGATCTCGTCGTAAAACAATGGATGCCTTACGACACCAATAACAACCGGCTGACAGCGGAGCGATCCCTTCAAAACATCCTCGATTATCTGGATAAGCATGATGCGGATACGCTGGTAACGGCTACGCAAATCATCATCGCCCCGGGCTATGAGTTCAAGATCGTAAAAGGAATCGTCACCAACTTCCACCAGCCCAAAAGCACCTTGCTCTTGCTGATCTCCGCTTTCGTAAAAGGAAACTGGAAATCCATCTATGAGTATGCCTTAGAGCACGATTTCAGGTTCCTGAGTTATGGGGATAGCTCCTTGTTAATATAGATGCATGTAAAATACGAGCCGAATGGTGAACAGTTAAAATATCTATTCGGCTCTCATTAACCACTCTGTAAACAATCCGATAATGATTCATCCGGATAAGCTCTCTTATAGTCGTATCTTGAAACTCCGGAACCATACGCCCGGCCAAAGGAAAACGTTCTAAAACATCTACCGCCGCAAACAATCCACTTACAATTCGGGAGGCATACGAGGTATAACTCTTCTTCTCAATATAATCTCCAATTTCATTAAGGTTTTGGATCGCGAAATCAGTCCATTTTACTTCAACCATTTCGCTAGTTTATTCCGGCATTCCAATTTGGTTAACACTTTTCCTTCTTCTGATTCTTTTATTCCAATACAGACCTTATCGACAAAAGACATCTTATCGACAAGCTGGTCCATAGAAAAATGCTCCGGTAATCCTTCCATAGCCATAGCAACTTTTGACTTACTTAATAGATTCATCTGAATAGGTTTCGTTTTCTACAAAGGTAACTGTTTTCTTTCAACATACAATAAGATCCCATACAATTCGTTATATTTGCATGAATATATTCTAGATTGAATGAAAGCACATTTTACTATATATGTTTTATTTTTGCTTATCGTATCTTCCTTGTATTCCTGCAAATCGGCGAAGTTGAGCGATGCCGAGGAGAAGCAGCGTATCGGAGAATACTATGAGGCAGCCGCCATTTATCGTAAGGTTTACACGAAAACATCCCCGAAGAAAAGGGATTTGCGCGGCTATATCGCTTACCGTATGGCCGAATGTAACCGGTTGATCAATAATACGGGGAAAGCGACTAGCGCCTATATGAACGCCATCCGCTATGATTACCCCGATAGCACCGTCTACCTACGCATGGGACAGATGTTACAGAAGACCGGACGTTATCCGGAAGCGATCAAGAACTACGATATCTATATGGAGAACGATCCTAGCAATTTATTAGCCATCAACGGCATACAAGGATGCGAGTTAGCTCCCGGATGGAAAAAGAACCCTACCCGCTACGAGGTAAGACGCATGGATAAATTCAATTCCCGCCGGGGAGAATTCAGTCCGATGCTGGCCGGAGATAAATACGACCAACTATACTTCGCTTCTTCCCGCTCGAAAGACAAAGACGCAAAAGTTAGCGCCATCACCGGGCAAAATAACAATAACCTCTTCCTTGTCAAGCAAGACGAGAAAGGGGCTTGGCTAGCTCCCGTAGAGCTTGAAGACGAGGTGAATACGGAATACGACGAAGGAACCCCCTCTTTCTCCCCCGATGGAAACACGATGTATTATACCTATTGCGCCCAAGATCCGGAAGGCCCTCGTACCGCCGAGATTTACATATCTACCCGAAGCAGCGCCAAATGGGGAAAAGGAACCCGTGCGACGATCGTAAAAGACTCGGTTACCGCCCTCGGCCATCCTTCCATCTCGCCGGACGGCAAATACTTGTATTTCGTATCCGACGCCGTGGGCGGTTTCGGTGGCAAGGATATTTTCCGTGCCCGGGTAGCGGGAAACGATTTCGGCCCGATGGAGAACCTAGGAGAAGAGATCAACACCCCGGGAGACGAGATGTTCCCGTATGTCCGGGATTCCGTCACCCTTTATTTCGCGTCCAACGGACATCCGGGAATGGGTGGTCTCGATCTGTTCAAGGCCACGCAAGACAGTACAGGGAAGTGGAAGGTCGAGAACCTAGGCGCTCCCATCAACTCTATGGCAGACGATTTCGGTATCACCTTCGCCGGAAAAGAGGAACGGGGCTTCTTCTGCTCCAACCGCAACGACGCACGGGGCTATGACCATATATATTCCTTTGAACGGCCTACGATCACCATCTTCATCGAAGGAATCGTAAACGATGTCGATGAATATCCGATCGAGGACGCTACCGTACGCATCGTCGGAAAAGACGGACTGAACGTGAAAGTCCCGGTCAAGAAAGACGGTACCTATCGTGTCGAGTTGGAACGGGACATCCGTTATGTCATGATGGCCAGCGCCCGTGGTTACCTCAACCAGAATTACGAGTTGCATACCGGCCCCGAGGAGAAAAACGAGACGTATATCGTGGATTTCTTCCTCTCTCCGATCAGCAAGCCGGTTGTTATCGATAACATTTTCTACGATTTCGATAAAGCGACCCTTCGTCCGGAATCCAAGAAAGCTTTGGACGAGATGATCAAGATGCTGAACGATAACCCGAACGTAACGATCGAACTGGGTGCCCACACGGACCGGAAAGGTACGGACCAGTATAACGAGCGTTTGGCTCAACGCCGTGCGCAATCGGTCGTGGATTACCTAATAGCGGGAGGTATCGAGGCGGCTCGTCTGGAAGCGAAAGGATATGGAGAAAGCGTTCCCAAGACGATCAACAAGAAGATGGCTAAACAATTCGATTTCTTGAAAGAAGGCGATGTGCTTACCGAGGAATTCATCCTTGCCCTGCCGCCGGAACAGCAAGAGATCGCCGACCAGATCAACCGCAGAACGGAATTCAAGGTCTTACGTACAAACTATAACTTATTTTGAGGGAGCAAAGAGCGTGATCTCCTTAAAAGAGACTGGCCAATCGATCGCACTCATCAGCACATCGAAGGACAGGCGTTGCTGATAAGAGACCGAGGACTCCCTTGAATACAAGTCATGAGCTACCAAACCGATCATCATCTTAACCTTATAATGCAATTCCTTGGATAGTACCAAGCAGGCAAGTACACTCAAATCTCTCGCTTCTTCCCAATCCCGATCCGCAAAACACATCTCCCTTTGAAGTGCCGGATAATGACGAGTCCGCATGATCAGATCCGGATCACGGACCTCACACGCACCTTCCACTACATCCAATAATATACGACAGACAGCCAAACGTTGCTTTTTAATTACCTCCATATACGTTTCCCTCAAACCGGACCGTTCACCTTGTTCGGTATTTCTATATGCTACAAAAAAGAAGCGTGGGAACTGTTAATCTACTATTCGAAACTGAGGCATCGCCAAACACCCATCGGACAAATAATAAACAACAGCCCACGCCTTATTACGTATACTATTAGGCAGTATATATAACAAGCGTGAGCGTTTAGTTGCCTATTATCTCTGTCCGACTTGAAACTTGGCGATTTTCAGTTCCAAAGATAATATCTTAAACGCTTATCGTAATCACACTTTGATTCATAAACCCTTGAATTTCCACAAGAGTTTACTTTATCGATACAAATATAACGCTTTTTCTCATACATCATATGGATTTATTTTTCTCTTTTAAAATCTATTGGGAAAAGATAGCGTATACTCTCTAGCGATAAATTCTTCCACTATAAACAAGATGCTTCCGTGAGTAAAAAAGAGAGGCGCATATACATCCTATTTATGTATATACGCCTCACCATTATGTAGATATTTCCAAATCCGGAACTTTCTTCCTTATTTACTCTACCGAGAACTTATAAATACACTCACTCGTATATTTCTCGCCCGGACGAAGCACTACGCTCGGGAATGTCGGCTGGTTCGGGCTATCCGGGTAATGTTGAGTCTCCAGACATAGAGCGCCACGATGTGGGTAAACCACACCTAACTTGCCTTTATCACCCGCTTTCGTCATTGAGTTGCCGGCATAGAATTGAAGACCCGGCTCGTTGGTGTAAACTTCCATAACGATACCGCTTGTCGGAGCTACTACCTTAGCGGCTACCTTATTGATATCGCCGGCGGCGTTCAATATCCAGTTATGATCGTAGCCACCACCGTAAACCAATTGAGCGAACTCGTTGTCGATATCCGTACCCACTACTACCGATTTGCGAAGATCCATCGGAGTGCCCTCTACCGGTTCGATACCGGTCGGGATCAACGTCTCATCCACCGGATTATACGTATCCGCGTCGATCATGATCGTATGATCCGTGATTTGCGAGCCGGGAACACCGGAAAGGTTGAAATAACTATGATTAGTCAGGTTCACTACAGTAGCCTTATCGGTAGTCGCCTCGTACTTAATATCAACGGCGTTATCATCCGTCAACTTATAGATCACCTTGATATCCAGATTACCGGGGAAACCTGCCTCACCGTCCTTCGATAGATAAGTCAGCTGCAAAGTCTGGTCATCGATCTGTTTCGCGTCCCAAACTACCGCATGATATCCCTTCGGACCTCCATGCAAGCAATGGCCGTTATTATTCTGCGGAAGTTGATACTCCGTTCCGTCCAACGTAAACTTACCATTCGCGATGCGGTTGCCATAGCGTCCGATCAAGGCACCATAATTCATGTCTGGGTTCGCCACGTATTGCGCGATATTATCGTAACCCAGCACCACGTCCGTCATCTTACCGTTCTTATCAGGCACCATCACGGAAACCAAGCGTCCGCCCCAATTCGTTACGCAAGCCTCAGCACCTTTCTTATTCTTCAACACATACAAAGCAGTCGGCTTACCATCTACCTCAGATACAAAATCCGACTTCATCAAACCAGAAAGAGTGGCCTCTTCCGTAGCCGCCTCCTTCTCATTCTTACCTCCGCATGACAATAACATACACATTGCCATGACCGCAAAACAAAGTTTTTTCATCTCTTTCCTTTAAAATTAATAAATGTTATTCTTCGGGCAAAGATACGCATTCTATCCACATGAGGTCCAATATCCTTACGCATTTTCTCGGGAATCCTTACCGATTTCCTCCCGAAGTACTACACTCTTCCTCTTGACATCTTAATCATCCACCAATTGGTGGATGATCATGCAACAGTTGGTAGATGATCGTCCAACAGATGATAAATAAGCTATACCTTCATACAAATCCCCTAATACCTCCCGAAGAAACCGCCAAGGATACATGAAGAAACCGTTTGAATCCTCAACCGATTTCATATTTTGACCCGTTATTCTAGTATAATACGATTCACTTTTGTACATTTGCACACTATTGTAATAAGTGAGTAATGAAACAATATTTAGAGCTGCTCAATAGAGTGCTTACCGAGGGAGTTAGAAAAGAAGACCGGACGGGTACGGGAACGATCAGCGTATTCGGTCATCAGATGCGGTTCAATCTGGAAGAGGGATTCCCGCTACTCACTACCAAGAAGCTGCATCTGAAGTCTATCATCTACGAATTGTTATGGTTCCTGAATGGAGATACCAACGTAAAATATCTGCAAGATCATGGCGTACGCATCTGGAACGAGTGGGCCGACGCAGATGGTAGCCTTGGGCATATATACGGTTACCAATGGCGGTCATGGCCGGATTATAAAGGAGGATCTATCGACCAGATCACCGAGGCCGTGGAGACGATCAAGCATAACCCGGATTCACGACGAATCATTGTAAGCGCATGGAACGTGGCGGACTTAGACAACATGAACCTGCCTCCTTGCCACGCTTTCTTCCAGTTTTACGTGGCGAACGGACGGTTGAGCCTACAATTGTATCAACGTAGCGCGGATATTTTCCTTGGCGTTCCGTTCAACATTGCCTCCTATGCCTTGTTATTACAAATGATGGCACAAGCTACCGGCCTTAAAGCGGGAGATTTTGTTCATACGTTGGGAGACGCCCATATCTACAGCAACCATTTGGAGCAAGTTAAGTTACAATTGACACGTGAGCCACGTGCGTTGCCCCGTATGGAGATCAACCCGGACGTAAAGAGCATCTTCGATTTTAAGTTCGAGGATTTCAATTTGACCGGATACGACCCACATCCCCACATCAAGGGAGAAGTGGCCGTCTGAGAATTGGCAGTTGACGATGGACAGTTGACAGTTAATTCATAAATCATAAATTACAAATCATAAATCAATAAGTCTATGAGTACAATTTCTATCATCGCAGCAATCGCAGATAAAAGCGCGATCGGAAAGAATCAGCAATTATTATGTCACATGCCTTCAGACATGAAGCGTTTCAAGGAATTAACCACGGGACATGCGGTAATCATGGGACGTAAGACATTCGAGTCTCTCCCTGTAGCGCCACTGCCCAATCGGAAGAATGTCGTATTGACGACTATGCCCGAAGCTGGTTTTGTGAATTGTTTCGCTTGCGAGTCTATGGGGGCCGCTCTGGATTTATGTGAGAAAGAGGACGAGATATTCATCATTGGCGGTGCGTTGGTCTACAGACAGGCTTTGAGAATAGCCGACAAGATGTATATAACCCGCATCCATCATGAGTTTCCCGACGCTACCTCGTTCTTTCCCGTCGTAAACTGGGACCTTTGGGAAGAGACTGAACGTGAGGAGTATCCCGCAGACGAGAAGAACCCTTACCCCTACACCTACATCACCTACGTGCGCAAAAAATAAACATTAACGTACGTTTTACAACTTTTTGCTCTTTCTTTGTATCTATATAGGAAAGGTTTATTGTTAAACTTATAAAACCCAAAAGATATGAAGATAAGAGCAATTATTTTATCTGCCCTGATACTTTGCGGCATCTCGGCGGTTATTATGTATAGCCGGGCCGCCCAGCCTCTACAAAAAAGTTCTGTTATCACGCAAGCTATAAACGATAAGAATACCCCTATGGTGATCAAGAATCTTATCCTTAAAATGAAAGAACAGATGGAGGTAAACGATGATCAGTTCCCGGAACTGATCAAGGAGGTGGAGAATTACACCAACAGTTGCGCCGACTCGGCTTCCGTGGCGGTATTACATTCCATGCTGGCGGAGATGTATCAGAATTACTACCAACGGAACCAGTGGACCATCAACCAAAGAACCCAATTAAGCGGTTATATCCCGGAGGATATCCGGGTATGGACTTCCAACTTATTCACGGATAAGATCAAGGAAGAGATCGATTTATCCTTGCGGCCTACGGCCTTATTGCAAAATACGCCTGTCAGCAAGTTCAAGGATATTCTGGAGATCGGAAAGGACTCGCAAACCCTGCGTCCGACCCTCTATGAGTTCCTTGCCTTCCGGGCACTGGACATCCAACCGACCGTACAGATCTATAAAGACTTGATCGCCTTTCAAAATAAGGAGCCGAATATGAAATCGGTCCTCCTTACGGAATTGGATTACCTACGATTCCTTTACGGGGATAAAAGGGATAAAGAGTCTTTCGAGGCTTACATGAACGCATTGGATGAGCTTTACAGGAACTTAGCTTCTCAAAACTATGCAGCCGAGATCTTAATCGCCAAATTGGATTTGGTTAGCGGCAGTATGTTTCGTTACGTCTCTACCCAATGGGATTCTATCAAAGCGGAAGAGGTGAAACTATGCGAGGAGGGTATCAAACGATATTCCGGTTACCCTCGCACGGCTATCTTAAAGAATCGCTTGGCACAATTGGAACAACCTACTTTATCCGCATCTACAAACAATACGGTTTATCCGGGACAGCAACTGGGGATCAAGCTGGAATATAAGAATGTACAGAAAGTCATCGTACAAATCTATCGAAGCTCGAAAACACCTTTACAAGCGGCAGCCCATACATCCGCAAAAAAATCAAGTGGCAGCACCTTGGGACAACTCGTAAACGAGAAGACATTCTCTTTGCTACTGCCCAACACCTATTCGCAGCAAGATACGACCTTACATATATCTATGGATCAACCGGGATTGTATGAATGTGTCGTAACCGTACCCGGACAACAGCTAAAGACGATCAATACGGTTAGCGTAACCCGATTGGCCGCAATCTATCGTAATCTTTCCGGTAATAAACAAGAGGTCATGGTTACCGACTATCTTAGCGGGAAGCCGGTTGACGGAGCGATCGTTACCTATTACGGCGGTCAGCGTCGTAACCTGCAAGAACTGGGTACCGTCAAAACAGACCGGGAAGGATTGGCCACGCTTCCGGCGAACAGTCAAGTATTGGCGTTCCAAGCCAGCAGACCGGGAGATACCAACGCTATGCTGACAAATATCTACCCGATGGGTTCCGGCCGCAGACCGGAAAAGAACCCGGTAGAAGTCTCGATCTTTACGGACCGTGGACTTTACCGTCCGGGACAAACCATTTTCTTCAAAGGTCTCGCCTACGTAAAAGACTCGAACGACCCGCATGCCGTGGCCGGACAGACTTTTACGGTGACTTTGTATGACGCTAACGGGAAAGAGCTAGCCCAGAAGAAATTCACGACTAATGACTTCGGTTCTTTTAACGGCGAGTTCTCCATCCCCAAACAGACCCTAAGCGGCGTCTTCCGGTTAAGTACCGGACAGATGAGCGTATATATTCATGTAGAGGAATACAAACGCCCGACTTTCCAAGCGTACTTCCTCCCGATCAAGGGCGATATCGCTTTCGGCGATTCCGTTACCATACAAGGCAAGGCGGCTACATTTTCCGGCGTGTCACTGCCCAGCGGCGATGTCACTTGGCGTATTACACGCAGGCCCTTCCTGTTGTGGAAGTATTTCCGTCCGAGCGCTCCGACACAGGTAGCGGAAGGTAGCGCCACTCTTTCCGGCGATGGGACATTCCACGTATCTTTCCGTCCCCAAAAAGAGGAAGATCCGAATCCATACGCTTCCGCATACCAGACCTACGAGGTATCGGCTACCGTAACCGATAGCAAGGGAGAGACCCAAGAGGCGAATTACACCTTCTCGGTAGGAGAATCCAGTATCGTCTTATTCACCAACCTACCGCCACAAATCGAGAAAGACTCGGTAAAAGCCGTAGTCGAAGCCCGGACGATCAATGGGGAGATGGTTTTCACCTCCGGTACTTTCAAGATCGTAGAACTGATCGCGAATCGATCCGATAAGAATAGCGGAGAGACCTATCAAGAAGGCAAGCAAGTAGCTTCCGGCAATTTTACCTGCGGCAAGGAGATCAGTCCGGCTATTTTCAACCCATTGCCCTCCGGACGTTATCGCATTTTAGTAGAAGCCAAAGATAGCCAAGGACGACCCAGTAAAAACCAGTCCGATTTCATCCTATACGGAAAGAACGACAAGCGTCCTCCTGTATTTACCCATACTTGGCTGCTGAAAGAGAAGACAACTTGTTTACCCGGAGAGGAAGCGGAGATCGTATTCGGCACCTCCGACAAGGACGCCTACGTACTCTATGAATGGTTTGCCGGAAATAACCGCATCCATCATGAGTTGATTAAGCTAAGTGACGCAAACCATCGGTTTAAGATCCCGTTCAAGCCGGAATATGGAGAGGGAATCATCGTATCCTTTACGTTCGTAAAAGAAGGTGAACTATATATTACCCAAGTACCCATAGAGCTTCAGCTACCCAACCGGCAGTTGACCATCAAGCCGATAACCTTCCGGGATCGTTTACTTCCGGGAAGTAAAGAGAGCTGGAAATTTCGTATCACCGACGCAGACTCCACGATCGTATCCGCCGAGGTACTGACCAGCATGTATGATGCCTCGCTAGATAAAATCATACCATTCAATTGGTATTTCTCCCCGCGGCGAACGATCCTGCTACAAGCTCCCCGTTTCTCAACCGGAGCCGGATTCCAGCGTAGTTATCAATATGACCAGACAGAGGCCAAGTATATAAAAGTACCTCAATATCAGTATGACCGTTTAAATTGGTTCGGTCTATTCAATGAGATTGTCATACGAGGATACGGCTCCAGCAACCGGGCTTTCGCCACGGGTGGTATCATGCTGAAATCCGCGGCAGCCCCAGTAGTGGCGGAATCCATGAACATCATGGAAGACAGCGCCGTGTTAGAAGAGCCTAGTGTGGAATCTACGGAAGGGGAACCCGTGTTCAGCCTATCCGATCCTTTCGCCAAAGAGAGCAGCCTGCCGGTAAGTCCAGAGCAAACCCGGCGGAACTTCGCGGAAACCGCCTTCTTCTACCCGATCTTACAAACGAACGAGGAAGGAGACATATTCGTAAATTTCACCCTGCCGGAAAGTAATACGACTTGGAAACTACAGATGTTGGCCAACACCAAAGACCTAAAATACGGTCTGCTTACGAAAGAGGTCATTAGCAGCAAACCCTTGATGGTTCTACCGAATCTGCCTCGTTTCGTCCGCCAAGGGGATGAGGTCAGCATCAGCACGCAAGTCATCAACAATTCCAAGGAAGCGGTATCCGGCCGTGTACGCATCGAACTATTCGATCCCGCTACAGACCAACCGATTATCTGCTTGAGCAAGTCACAACGTCCGTTTGAGTTGCAACCGGATAGCATCGCTACTGTAAGCTGGATGATCCCAGTCCCCAAACAGATCAACCTACTGGGCGTACGTATCCTAGCCGACTCTGAAAAGGGAAGCGACGGGGAGCAGCAGATCGTACCGGTTCTTTCCAATCAATTGTTTATCACGGAAAGTACCCCGTTCTATTTGCTCAAGGAAGGAGAGAAACAAATCCGTATCTCCGGGAACTCGGAGGGAGCGACACCGTTCCGTCTCACGCTGGAGATGACCGGGAATCCGATTTGGTACGCGGTACAGGCATTACCGACGATCACACAGCCGAACAATGATAATATCTTATCTTGGTTTGCCGTTTATTACAGCAATACGTTGGCTTCCTATATCGCCCAAGCCCATCCCCGCATCCTGAAAGTGATCAACCAATGGACCGCCCAAGGAGGGAATGCCTCTACCCTCTATTCAAACTTGGAAAAGAACCAAGAGCTGAAGAACATACTCTTGGAGGAAACGCCTTGGGTACTGGCCGCCGATAACGAGACAGAGCAAAAACAACGCTTGTCTTTATTGTTCGACCTAAACCGTGCGGACGGATTACGGGAAGCGGCCTTGCAACAACTGATCCAACAACAGAACGAAGAGGGTGGATGGAGCTGGTTCAAAGGTTTCCCCGCAAGCCGTGCGATCACGCTTTCTATCCTGAAAGGTATGTCACAGCTTGTACAGCTAAACGCGATCCAATATGGGCAAGCGGAGAAAGAGATGCAAATGAAGGCCCTCAAGTTCTTGGACAAAAGTATGCAAACGGATTATGAGAACTTGCTGAAATACGATAAGAAATGGCAAAACGCATGGCCCTCGCCGGAGCAGGTAGAGTTCTTATTCGTCCGCAGTTCCTACCGGGATATCCCGGAACTAGGAGACGCCCGGGAAGCGATCCGTTTCTATACGAACCAAGCGGAGAAGCACTGGAATCAATATTCTTTAATCAGCAAGGGAGAAATCGCCTTGTTAATGCATCGAAACGGTAAAAAGGAGGTGGCGACAGCGATCCTGACATGGCTAAAGAAGACCGCTACGATCTCCGAGGAGAAAGGTATGTATTGGGCAAACAACCGCAGGGGGAGTGATTATTTCACCTCACCGATCGACACGCATTGCTTATTAATGTCCGTCTTTAACGAGATCGCACCGGATACCCAGAATACAAACCGGATGAAACAATGGCTGCTAAACCAGAAACGTACACAAAACTGGGAATCCGTACCCGCCACGGTAAACGCCATTTACGCCTTGCTACTCACGGGTAGCGATTGGCTGAACACGCAAAACACCTGTGTAGCAACATGGGACGGCAAGACCTATAGTACCGCGGAAGGGGAAATCGCCACCGGTTACCTCAAAACGATACTTCCGAACGAGCCGGCTAATAATTCCGCCAACCCCGTGCTCTCGATCCGCAAGGAAGGAAACACGCCGGCATGGGGAGCTGTTTACGAGCAATACTTCCAAGAGATCGACAAGGTAAAAGGACAAAAAGGGGTGTTGAGTGTCGAGAAGAAATTATTCGTCGAGACCAATAACGGTACCAACCGCCAAATCCGCCCCGTAACACCGGAGCAGCCGCTCCGCATCGGAGACAAGGTAATCGTTCGGCTAACGATCCGGACAGACCGTGAAATGAATTACGTATTCTTGAAAGATCTACGTGCGGGCTGCTTCGAACCGGCCGATCAACTTTCCGGCCCGGAATCAAGAGACGGTATCTGGTATTACAGATCCCCGAAAGACGTGTCCGAGAATTTCTTCATCAATCGTCTGCCGGAAGGTACGTTTGTCTTGGAATATCCGGTCTACGTATCCCGTAGCGGCGAATACGCCGGAGGTATCAGTACGATTCAATGTATGTACGCCCCGGAATTCGTGTCGCACACCGCCGGAGAAAGCTTGCGGATCATGCCCTAAACAAGCCTTTTCTTACAATGCCCGTTCTAACCTCCTTACAATGCCCAGTATAAGGAGGTTAGAATGGGCACCGTAAGAAGGTAAGAATGGGCATCGCAAGAAGCGTTATCTTCCTCTAATTTTCAATTTTCAATTCTCAACTTTCAATTGAAATGACTATCTTTGTAATTCGAATTAAAACTAAACGATAAGATGAAACAAATAGTTTTTATTTTCATGGCGATCCTGTTAGCGACAGGAATGGCTTCGGCTCAGAAGAAAGCAGTTATTTCCGCGGAAACAACCAGTTTCGATTTTGGTACCATCAAGGAAGCAGACGGAAAAGTATCCCATACGTTTGAAGTATCCAATACAGGCGATATGCCTCTGGTCATTACACGTGTAATTGCGTCTTGCGGATGTACGACCCCGGAATGGCCGAAAGAACCGGTAGCTCCGGGTAAGAAAGCCCAGATCAAGGTTACTTTCGATCCGGCAGGACGTCCGGGCCCTTTCACGAAGACCATTTCCGTATACAGTAACGGGAAAACCGGAAGCTTCATCATGAACATCCGGGGAGAGGTTGAATAAGAAATACGTAAAAAACCCCCAATTGGAATGCTGAATATAAAAAGGTTGATCCTTGCTCTTACAGCAATTATATCTATAACGACAGCTTGGGCACAACAAGGCGCCCAAATCTTGTCGGACGAGTTGACTTATAATTTCGGGACAATAGCCGAGGCCGATGGATTTGCCAGTCATACTTTCACGATAAAGAATACGGGAGACGCTCCTTTGGTCATCACCCGTGTTACCGCGTCATGCGGTTGTACACGGCCGGAATGGACCAAGTCGCCGATCGCTCCCGGTAAGACCGGTGAAGTTAAGATAACGTATAATCCGAAAGGACGCCCCGGCCCGTTTTATAAAACCGTATCGATATTCAGCAATGGGAAGAAAGGGAGTTACAGCCTAGCCATTAAGGGAAATGTCACCCCGAAACCTTCGCAGCCGGTCTTTACGTATCCTTATTCTATCGGTGATCTGAAGCTGCATACGAAGACTGTTCTATTCAGCAGTATCCGTCCGGAGGAAACGTTGGGCGAGAAGATCAACATTAAGAACGAGGGAAAGACCTCGGCTACGATTCATCTGGGTAAAGTACCTCACTACCTTAACGTACAGGTGAACCCGGCTACCCTTCAACCGGACGAGGTCGGTGCCATTACGATCCTTATGGATGCCAAGGTCCTGAAGCGGAAAGGACGAGTCTCTACGCTTTTGCCGATCATGGTACAGAGCGCCGGAAAGAAGGAAGTATCCGGAGAGATCCAGATCTCCGCCAACGTGATCGATAATTTCAGCAAACTATCCGCTGCGGATAAAGCCCAAGCCCCAATAGCGGAATTATCCGGCACTTTACTGGAATTCGGCAAGCTACCGAACAAGAAAAACATCGTTCCGTTGATCGGTGGTAAGGTATCGGGTACATTTGAGATTACGAATGCCGGAAAGACTCCGCTCACGATCTACAGCGTCACTTGTGATGATGAGCGTGTCGATTTGTCCGGCGGCAAGAAAGAACTTAAACCGGGAGCGACCGCTACTTTCAAAGTAACCTTGCGACCGAAAGAGATAAAGACAAAACTTGAAGCACTTATTAATGTCGTATGCAACGACCCGAACGGGCCTATTCGCTTGATCAAGGTCACCGCATATAAATAATGAATTATTAATATGGAACATCCAGAAAACGATGATCAGTACAAGGGATTGAAAGTGAATAAGGGCATTGCGGATGTCCCTACCGTAAATCCTTATATAAAAAAGCGTGCCCAACGCAAGGTATATACGCCTTCCGAATTCGTGGAAGGTATCTTAAAAGGGAATATCACGATACTCAGTCAAGCGGTTACCTTGGTGGAAAGCTCTAAGCATGAGCACCAACAGGTGGCGCAGGAGATTATCGAGAAATGTTTGCCTTTCGCCGGGAAATCGGTTCGTATCGGTATTACGGGTGTTCCCGGAGCGGGAAAGAGTACCTCTATCGACTCTTTCGGTATGCACTTGATCAACCAAGGGCGTAAGCTTGCCGTACTAGCGATCGACCCGAGTAGCGAACGCTCGAAAGGTAGTATCCTAGGAGATAAGACTCGTATGGAGGCCTTGTCGAGAGAGAAAAACGCCTTTATCCGTCCTTCACCATCCGCAGGCTCCTTAGGGGGGGTCGCCCGTAAGACCCGTGAGACGATCGTATTATGCGAGGCCGCCGGTTTCGATACCGTATTCGTAGAGACCGTGGGTGTCGGACAAAGCGAGACGGCCGTACATTCGATGGTGGACTTCTTCCTGTTGATTCAATTGGCCGGTACCGGAGATGAGTTGCAGGGTATCAAACGAGGTATCATGGAAATGGCGGACGGTATTATTATCAATAAGGCGGATGGAGACAATATCGATAAGGCGAATCTTGCCGCCGCTCAATTCCGGAACGCCTTGCATCTTTTCCCACCTTCGGAATCAGGTTGGTTCCCGAAAGTATTGACTTATTCCGGTTATTACAACATAGGTATCAAGGAAATATGGGATATGGTCGGAGAGTATATGGAGTTCACCAAAAAGAATGGCTACTTCAACTATAAACGTAACGAGCAAGCTAAATATTGGATGTACGAAAGCATCAACGACACGTTGCGGGATAAGTTCTATCATAACCCGGCGGTAGAAGGCATGCTGGAACAAACAGAGAAGCAAGTCTTGAACAACGAGATCAGCTCGTTCGTGGCAGCCAAACGAATGATTGATCTATTCTTGGATCATATCGCTACGAAATAAAAGTATAAGAATGTCGCACGATCGGATCATGCGACACTCTTTTTCACTTGAACCTTACATCAATTCCTTTATCTTCTTTCGCTTTCACGGCCAAGGTGCGTCCTTGTCTCTTTACCTCTCCTGTGATGAATTCAGGTATATTGTAGGATTTCATAAAGCGAAAATAAAAATCCGTATCCTTCTGGGGTAACAGGAAAGGTTTGCAAGCCTGTCCTTTCTCATCGATATAAGCGATAAACGGTCTTGTATACAAACCATCCATCCGCCGGCTGCTAAACACGATCCAACGGCTATCGCTACTCCATGAATGATAGCTTTCCACATCGTCGCTATTCGCCGCCTCCAATGGATAACTTTGCAGAGTCGATAAATCAATCATGTACAAATCAGCATCCTTATGCCAAATAGAGAAATTTCCATAACCGGACAAGGTATAGAGCAAATACTTTCCATCCGGGGAAACCCGGGGAAAAGAAACGCTTTTATCGATCTCCGATGCCTTATATAAAGTATCGACTACCGTCCCGAAACGGCGTGTAGCGGGATCGAACGAGACTGAGCATAGATCGTATCTCACTTGATCGTATTCCTTGGGCATCGTACGGGCTTTAGCCGAACAGAAATAGAGCGTATTTCCATCCGGGGAAAATGTAGGGAAAGTCTCGAACGCTCCCTCTGAAGACAACAGCGGAGAAGTCACGATCTCATGCTTTTGCGTATCATAGACGACCACATCCGAGGCCGAGTTGTCGACGCCAAATGAAAAAGCTAAATAAAATCAGTTGAAAAAGCTAATTAAAAAGGCTTCATGACCAGTTGTGTT
>NZ_RAYG01000029.1:0-89894 GCF_003670185.1 Parabacteroides sp. CH2-D42-20
CAACATTCAGATATTCAACAGGTTTTCAAAAATATTCCAATCAACATCTATTTAGCTTATTCAAATACCCCCCACACCTTGTCCCTAAGAGATTTATTCCTTTTTTTCTGTGCTATTGATCTTTTCACCCTTGTGAAAAGAACGTATCACCTAGGTGAAAAGATCGTTTCACCCTTGTGATACGATCATATCATATAGGTGAAAGGATCAATACCTCGGAAGAGGCGATCTACCTCACCTTTATCTTTTGACCACTAAGATATAGAGTGGACGGTAAGTTAATGTGACCCCACCATCCGCCGAGGGGAATCTCTCTTGATAATCCCGGCAGAAACGTTCCTGTTTTCCCCGTGTCCAGACGCAAGAGGCGTTGGCCGTGACACCCGTGTACTTTAGATGTCTTAGCACCTCCAGCGGGTGCCGGAAGGTCAGGGCGATATTTCCTTCCTCTTCATGGACGATCCGGAAGTAGGTGGATAACCACTCCCTTAATTGTCCGGCGGTAGGATAGGTGAGCCCTTCTCCGGTCAGTTCCTTGATCTCGTGAAGGTTGTCTGGCGTGAAGGTGTTGAAAGCCAGCATGCCTCCGGGCGATAGGGTGGACGATAGCTTATGGAGGAAACGTGGAAGGTCTTTCATCCATTGCAGGGCGGAGGCCGAGGCAATCAAGTCGAACGTGCCGGGAAAAGCCAGTCGCTCGGCATCACCGGCCAAGAATAGAGGAGTGGCGGAAGGAAACAACTCCTCGATGGCGCTTTGCCAAGTCTCGCAAAGATCGTTGAGTACCCATTCCTCGATTTGGCATTCTTGTTTTAATAAACGGGTGAATCCGCCGCTTCCGCAACCGATTTCCAGCACCCTGCGGAAATGAGAGGAGGTGTATACGGTCAATAGCTGTACCAGATGGGCGCATATCCGTTTCTGGGCATCCGCGTGATCGTCGTATGTATTCACCGCTTGGCTGAAACGCCGGCGGATCCGTTCTTGTTCGATTACTTCCATAATTCGTTCCATGATTGATAGTGGTAAAAAGGAAGATGAGGCGCCTTGATCTCTTGGATGGGGCAACGGCCTTGCCAGTAGTTCCGGAGGTTGGTTGCCGGGAATATCTTATCTTCGGTGGATAGGATGGCTTGATCCCAGAAGGCGGATATCCGCGGATCGGCTGATTCGAGCTTTTCCGGGAGGATCTGATTATATAGAGATTCCAGTTCCTCCTTGATCTCCTCCAGCGGACGTGGTGAGAGTTCCGAATAGCGATTGAATGTCTCCTTGTCTCCGCACATCCTGCGGTTAAAGCGACGCATGCCTTCCTCGCTGATATGATGGAGGGTTCCCTCGAAGATCGCGGTCGGGATGCCTAGCGTATCGTGCATGGGAAAAGGGGTACCGTTCAGGGCGGTCGCCGTGGTAAAGGATCGGTGGCCTGCCCAGAGTCGGGTGGCTACCCATACGCCTAGAGACCAAGCGACCAGATGTACCTCTTTATAGGGGGCGAATGTCTCTTCGAATGCGAGCGTCCTGTAATCGTAGGCAATCCATAGGTCTGTCTGCTCCGGTACTTCCAGATGGCGGAAAAGCTCCGGCGAGGTGGACCAGCCGGCGAGACAGAGGATCAGACTAGGGGATAGCTTATTTATTATCTTATCTATATACATACTATCAATTCAATTTATATACATACTATCTATCCAGTTATCTATCCGGGGGTGTAGAGACGGGGCATGTCCCGGTGGGAGACAAGGCACGCCCCGTCTCTACAATCAGTTGATGAATATTTTTTATTGTGAGGTTTGCCGTAAGGGAGAAGCGGATACGGGAGGTACCTTTGGGCACTGTCGGCGGGCGAACGGGGAGGCAGTAGAAGCCTTTTCGTTGTAGCTCTTCCGCTTTCCGTACGCAATCCTCGCTCTCTCCCACAATGAAAGGGATGATGTGGCTTTGGCTGATCTCGCCTCCTTTGCCCGTTAAAGCCTCCGCCAGCAATCGGCTATATGCTAGAAGATTCTCCCGTTCCTTCGTGAACGAGGGGAGTTGCTCCCAGATGAAGGAAGTCCATGCGATTTGGAACGGTGGCAGGGCCGTACTGAATATGAGCGGTCGCATCGTATTGACCAGATATTCCCGTATCGTACGGGAACAAACCAAATAGGCCCCCATAGACGCTAACGCCTTGCCGAAAGTACCGACCAATAGATCGATCTCTTGGATACAACTTTGTTCCTCGGCGATACCTAGCCCCGTCTTTCCACGGGCTCCGATGGCATGAGCCTCGTCTACGTACAATAGGATATTGGGATATTGCCTTTTGATAGCTATCAGGCGGTTTAAATCCGCTACATCCCCGTCCATGCTGAAAATGCTTTCGGTCAAGATGATGATCGTCTCGTATTGACAGGCGTTCTTTTGTACGAGGCGTTCCAGTTGGTCATAGTCGTTGTGGCGGTAACGGAGGAATGGGGAGCCACTCAACAAGATGCCATCGATGATGCTGGCGTGCACCAGCTTGTCGGCGAGTAATAAGGTCTGTTTATCGGTTAAGGCCGGGAGGATTCCGGTGTTGGCATGATAGCCACTATTGAAGATCAATGCGGCTTCCCGGTCGAAGGAGCGGGCGATCTGTTTCTCCAGTTTCGTATAGACGGAGAAATTACCCGTCAGCAAGCGGGATGATGAGGAGGAGTAGGGATAGAAGCGGTCTTGTGTGGATGCTTGAAACTCCTCTTGTAAATCCTGCCGGCTGGCTAATCCAAGATAATCGTTGGAAGAGAGATTCAGCATACGCATTCCCTCTTTTAATATCCATATTCCTTGATGCTCGACTTCCGGTAGGTGCCTAAGATTCCCGGAGGCTCGTAAAGCCGTAAGTTGCTCGTTATATGATTTCATATATCTATATATTACCCGGTTGTAGATATGTTAATTATGCGTTAATACTCTCAATAATCCGGAGGTTAGTCTGGATAGTTCATATGTGGAGATAACGAAAGGAGGCATGAGATAAACCAGCCGTCCGAATGGACGTACCCATATCCCTTCCTCTACGAATTGGCGTTGTAATACCGCCATATCCACCGGATGCTTCATCTCGATCACCCCGATCGCCCCCAATACCCGTACCTCAGCGACTTCAGGCAGCTTGGCGGCTGGCGCTAACTCCGCCCGCAATTGTTCCTCTATAAGCTTCACTTTCTCCTGCCAATGACTGGCGATCAATAAAGAGATCGAGGCCGAAGCGATAGCGCATGCCAAGGGATTTCCCATAAACGTAGGTCCATGCATAAAGCATCCCGCCTCGCCGGAACAGATCGTGTCGGCTATCGGCTTTGTCGTGATCGTGGCGGAAAGCGTAAGATAACCTCCCGTCAATGCCTTTCCGATACACATGATATCGGGTTCGACTCCCGCATGTTCCCATGCGAATAACTTTCCGGTACGTCCGAAGCCTGTCGCTATCTCGTCGAATATCAATAAGACGTTATACCGGTCGCAAAGTTCCCGGGCACGCACGAGAAAAGTGGGGGAGTAGAAATACATGCCTCCTGCCCCCTGTACGACCGGTTCCAAGATCAAGGCGGCGATCTCGTCGGCATGCCGCTCTAGTAAATCCCGCAAGGGAGCCATGGCCTCCTCTCTCCATTCCTCGCCGAATCGGACCGAAGGTTGAGGTATGAAGTATTGGATGGGTAGGCTTCCGGAGAAGATCCCATGCATACCCGTCACCGGATCGCATACCGACATGGCGTGCCAAGTATCCCCGTGATAACCGCTACGGATCGTGGCGAAGGTATGTTTTCCCGGTATGCCTTTGGACTGCCAGTATTGGATCGCCATCTTTAAGGCTACCTCCACGGCTACCGAGCCGCTATCTGCTAGGAATATCTTTTCTAGAGAAGGGGGCAATAGCGGTAGTAATTTAGCGGCCAACTCGACAGCCGGCTCGTGCGTGAATCCCCCGAACATGATATGGCTCATCTTATCCAATTGGGCTTTAGCCGCCGCGTTAAGTACCGGATGGTTGTATCCGTGGACTGCCGCCCACCAAGAAGACATTCCGTCTATTAGCTCCCTGCCGTCCGCAAGGGTTATCGTTACGCCCTCCGCTTTGGATACCGGATAGACGGGAAGTGGATCGATGGTCGAGGTGTAGGGATGCCATAGATGATCCTGGTCGTATTGTAAAAGTTCGGTTGTTGTCATTTTTCCCAATCGGTGTTTTCGGTGAGTGAATAGCCTTCGGAGGTAAATAAGACTTTGTCTTCCTCTACCTTGCTTCCGATAGTCGTTAATAAGTCTCCGATGATCGCGGAGTTAATCCCGATATATAGGGATTTCCGTTGCGTGGCCTCGCTTAATTGTGCCCGTCCGCCGGAGAAACGGAGAAATGCGTTCGGATTGATCAAGCGGAAAAGGGCGATCGTTGTTAGCCATTCCTCTTCTTGTAGGAGCTGTGTATTCTCCATAGGAGTTCCCGGTATCGGCTGTAATAAATTGAGAGGGATGGATAAGATACCTTCTTTCTGTAAGAAACAAGCCATCTCGATTCGTTCCTCCATCGTCTCGCCCATGCCGATAATACCACCGCAGCAGATGCGGAAACCGATTTCTCGGGCGGTATGGATGGTTTCCATTTTCTGCTCGATCGTATGCGTAGAACAGAGCCTGCGGAAATAGGAAGGGGCGGTCTCTATATTGCAGTGATAGTTCTCCACTCCGCTATCGTAAAGCGATTGGAGTTGGGAGCGGGTTAGCAATCCCATGGAGGCACAGCATTTAATATCGCTTTGCCGCTTGATTTGCCGGATCGTATCGGTGATCTGTTCCATTTCTTTGTCCGATACTCGCTTACCGCTAGTCACCAAGGCAAAACGCCGGATGCCCTGTTTCCGGTTATATACCGCATGATAGACACATTCCTTGGCCGGAAGCAAAGGATATAAGTTTACGAGGGTCTTGTAATGTCCCGACTGTGCGCACCATTTGCAATCCTCGCTGCAATTGCCGCTTTTGGCGTTGATGATGGAACAAGTGTCGAACTTATTCCCCATAAAATGGCGGGTGACTTGGTGGGCGGCCTCGTAAAGCGCCTTTTTGTCCGGGTGATTCGCCAAGCTTAAAGCCTGTTCCTCAGTAATCTTCCCACCCTCTAGGATGTACTGCTTTGCTTCTTCTATTGTCATTTTCTCTCATTTAATAATTCCACGTATATATATACCTAGTTGTAGAGACGGGGCGTGCCCCGTCTCATCCCCTCCAAATGGTAACTTAGGGTACGCATTAGTCTGTAGTGAGACGGGGCACGCCCCGTCTCTACAACCGGATGGAAATAAGAAAGGCGGGAAGTATTCTTTCGGATACTTCCCGCCTTTACTATATTATATAATGTATAGTGAGCTACACGATGAGCCGGATGAGCGATCTCACTTGATACCAATACCGGGAGTAATGCCGTAAACAGTCCATGCGATACCGCGAGGCTCCGTTTGTTCTCCTCGGTATTCTCCCTCTCCTCGTTATCCTCTTCGAAAAATCCGTCCGTGAACGTACCGATACCGGTATGTAAAGACTGGTTCTTTTTTTCGAAGCGATCGGCTACGGAAAAGGATAATTGTCCGATCGTAACAGCCCTCTGTATACTGATGAAAGCCGCATACGCCTTCCGGCTCCATCTTCTGAAACGGAGTGCCTGCGAACGATATGTATACGACTTCCTCATCCTCTAATTTTCAATTCTCAATTCTCAATTGTCAAGCCACTTTATCTAGTTTCTTCATGATAGAGAACATGAACAACGCAGACAGTAAGCAAAGAACGATCAACACGCTCCATACCATCCATAATTGCATGCTTCCCCACAAATAACCGATGATAGCGACCAGATAGTTACCGATAGCCGTAGCCACGAACCAACCACCCATCATCATACCTTTGTATTTAGGAGGAGCCACTTTGGATACGAAAGAGATACCCATCGGAGAAAGCAATAATTCGGCGAAGGTCAATACCAGATAAGTCGAGATCAACCAGTTCGGAGAAACCAATACCTGCAATTTGCTATCTGCCGCTAAAGCGTCCGGTGTAGGCAAGCCCATAGAACCGATCGCTAAGATCAAGAAACCGCAAGCGGCGATCATCATACCCAATCCGATCTTACGAGGAGCGGACGGCTCTTTCTTCTTATTAGCCAGATAACCAAAGATCGCCAACGATACCGGAGTCAATACAACCACGAAGAACGGGTTAAATTGCTGGAAGGTCTGCGGAAGGATCGTTACGGTTTCCGGCAGAGCCATATATTTGATACCTAGAGCGGCTAATGCGCCCACGGTCACGATGCTGGCGATCGTCTTACCTTTGCTCGTTGTGGATTGTGCGATAGCGAATCCCCCATACACGGCGATAACCAATAACGTTAAGTTAATCACGTCAAAACCGATACGATCCAACCCGGTCACTTGGTTGGCCGTATAGTCGCGAGCGAAGAACGTCATCGTCAGACCATTCTGATGGAAAGCCATCCAGAAGAACAATACCACGGCGAATACCAGCAGCAAGGCGGTGATACGTTGTTTCGTCTCGGCGGGTGACAATTCCTCTTGCGGAGCGTGGGAAGCCTGTGCCTGTTTGGTGTTGACATCCGCATGCTTAAAGGTAGAGCGGAATCCCATATAGATAGCCATCGATATGATCAATGAGATACAAGCTACGCCGAATCCATAGTTGTATGCCTCGGACAACTTCTCGATATACGTGGAACAGAACGTAGCCATATCGCCGGTGAAACCTTGTGCGCTTTGCAGAGCGGCGAGTGCCTCTTTGTTCTCTGCGGAGATGGTTCCGTTTAAGAATTGGTGAGCGAGTGCCGGAATTTGTGACTCGTAGAAAAGGTTATACTTACCCAACATCCAGTCTGTCATTTTCGTGGCAGCCGTAGGTGCGTACATGGCACCGATATTAATCGCCATATAAAACAAACTAAAGGCTTGGTCACGTTTACTTCTATATTCCGGGGCATCATAAAGATTACCTACCATCACTTGTAAGTTACCTTTAAATAATCCGGTACCGCAAGCGATTAGCGCTAGCGAGCCGAACATCATGATTTTTCCCGAGGCGGCATCTGTTGGGATGGCTAATAAAAGATAACCGACAAACATGATGATGATACCCGAGGTAACCATCTTTCCATAACCGAACTTATCGGCCATCATACCGCCAATCAATGGCATAAAATACACGAACGCTAAGAAGCTAGCGAAAATCGTTGATGTCTCAGCGGCCGTATAGCCGAATTTCGCTTGCAAGAATAATGTGAAAATCGCAAGCATCGTGTAATAACCGAAGCGTTCGCCCGTGTTCGCGAGTGCTAGGGCATAGAGACCTTTAGGTTGTCCTTGTAACATGTGTTTTAGATAATATTAGTTTATACTTATTGAATAATTTGCTTTATGGCGCCGGTTTCCGGATAGAAAAGAACTTTGACGGGGGCTTTCTTATCCTCAAACATAACAGGGGCTAATCCTTCCCGTGTTCCGAATTGAGTGATTTGGGCCTCTCCTTTGTAGAGTGTTTTTTTGTTCATTAGTATTTCTATGCTGGCTTTTCCCGGAACATTGTAGACGATTCCTTTCAATGATTTGTCTTTCTTCTCGGCTTCCTTGGCATCAAGGATCGGAGCTCTTTCTGTCGCTTTCAAGTTCATATAGACAGGGGTACCGCCCAAATCGTCAGCGTCTACGATACCTAGCTGCTTGGAGAAACGGAACAATACTTCTTTGTCTAGGTTGTCGTGAGGGATAATGCTTACCTCATAATGCTCGGTTTCTTTGGTCAAGATTCCGGTGAATAGGTTTGTTAATGCTTTTTCTTGCTCCTCCAATTGCTGGATCACCAGTTTCATGGCTTCACCATCGGGGGGTAAATTATCCGCCTCGCCGGTCAAGATGTTCAAACGGCTTTCCCGGATACGGTAAATTTGTTTAGCGGCCACCTCCGCTTGTTTGGCGGTGGAGCCTGCCATTAGTAATTCCTCCGAGAAAACGGAAGTGTCTGTCACTTTTTGTTGGGAGCCTTTATTTTTCTTTGCGGCATCTAGCTCGGATTCAACCGGTGTATATTCTGCGTTTATCGAGCATAATAATCCATCTTCGGTAAGATAAGCGTAAGGGGCGACCGTACCTTGCTTGAATTCTACGATATAGGTATTATCCGCATCGGGTAATCCCCGGTTGATCAGACTGATTTTTCCGAGGTCGAAATAAACCTTGTCTTCCGTGACTGCATCCTTTACGCCTAGATACTTCTCTGCATATTGGTAGTAAGGCCCGGCTTTGCAAGTTACTTTCGTCACTTCGGCGTCTACGACTAGCGAGGTCTTGGGCAACGAGTAGGTGATTCCGAAATTATTTGCTTTTACGGCGTTCTTTTTTACCACCTTGGTTTGTGCCATAAGCGGCATTCCGAGGAGTAAACTAGCTATAATGATTATATTCTTCATATCCCAGTTTATTTTAATTCTGTAATATTATTGCGCAAAACTAGGAAATATTTTGCTTAAAACCAATTGGAAGCATTCTTATTGCATGAAAATCCCGGACAACGTTAAGAATTTCTAGATTCGTATTGTTCGGGATTCTGAGGATGTCCGGGGAGAAAGCTTAAAATAGCACGTCTATATAGATCGGCAGGTGATCGGACGACTGGATATCGATCACTTGGTCGTTGATAATCCTAAATTCATGCTTTAGGTCGCCGAAGATATAATCTAAACGCAAGCGGGGATGATCCGAGGGGTAGGTCTCTAACGTAGGGTCGGATAAGAGCCTCCACGTTTGTTTCATCGCCTTGAATTCTTTAGAGTCTGGCTCCATGTTGAAGTCTCCGGTGATCAGGATTGGTTTGTTTTCTCTTTTCATCGTCTCATTGATGAGTCGTATAGAGGCCAGGCGAGAGTCTGGGTCGAGCGAGAAATGTGTGTTACACAAGGTATAGTTCGGATATTCGAGACAAAGAAAGGTACGTGGCTCTTCCTTTCCCGGCAGGGGTATGTATTGGTAGCTGCGAGGTTTCTTGCGGGAGAGTGCGGCGATTCCGTATAATCCCTTAGAACGTTCTGTGGCGGGTGCGAAGATTGGATACATGCCGGTCAACCGTGCCAATTCTGCATATTGGTTGATCCATCCAGAGCGTTCGCATACACTGTCCACCTCTTGTAGCCCGACATAGTCCGGCTGGACCTTGTTGATCACTTCAGCGATTCGCTTCAAATTGGTCTGTTGGTCCATACCGATCCCGATGCGGATGTTGTAGCTCATGATTCTTAACGATTGTCGTGTCTTGCATAGGCCACTTCCCAAATTTAGGAGGGCGATGGTTAGGAGAAATAAGATTCGTTTCATGGATTTCTAAGGTATTTCGTGAATAGAAACCCCCGCAGACGACAAGAAAGGACTGTCTGCGGGGGGCTACAGTTATAAAAATTGAAGATTAATAATTATCGTTCTGTGTTAATGCGCCTCCTACATAGTCGATCTCGCTTTGTGGAATCGGGTAGGGGTATGTCTTATCGGTGACGAGTGTCCCGGCACCGGAATACTTGCCCTCATCAGTCTTGCCGAATTTCTGCATCGTAGATACGAAGGTGCCCCAGCGAATTAAGTCGTAGAAGCGTAATCCCTCGCCTGCAAGTTCGATACGGCGTTCGTGGCGAACGGCGGCACGCAGATCATCGGAAGCTTTCACTTTATACTTAGCGTTGAAAGTATCCTCGGTCACTCGATCGCTCTCCTTGAGATTGAACTTACGGTATTTTGCGTAGCTATCTGTCAAGGAGGTTGTCACGAAGGCACGGTAACGTACTTGGTTGATCAGGTCGGCCGCCAGTTGTTTGTCGCCACCCGTCTCGATCAGGCACTCAGCGTACATCAGCAATACATCGGCATAGCGGATGTGATAGTGGGTCCAATCCGTGTTCAATAAATCGTTTAGTGGCCGTCTGGAGAAGTCTGGATACTGCTTGCGGCTGTGTTGCTGTGGGAAATTGTCGTAGCCGGAATAGTCGTGTACCTCTTCGGAACCATCGTTCTTGACGAATATATCGCCGGATGACAATACCGTGTGTACCAAGCGTGGATCGCCTACCTCATATTCGTCTACCAAATCCTTCGTCGGACACTCGCCGCCCCATCCGCCGGCAATACCGCGACCGACATTCATTTGTGGACAAACGCTACCGCCAGTGTAGCTAGGAATGTAAGAGCGCAGGGTGATGAAGACGGACTCTTTTGACATATAGCCCTCTGTGGCGCTATTGAATAGCTTCTCGTAGTCATCTACTAATTCATAGCTTCCGGATTCGACAACTGCCTTCAGGTCTTTCAGAGCCTCTCCGTAGTTGCCGTAGAACATCAATACCCTAGCACGGAAAGCCATGGCGGCCTCTTTGGTGATTCGCCCAATCTCGCTGGTCGGAAGGCTTTTTGCATTAGGTAGATTAGGTTCGGCGATTGCGGTGTTCAGGTCTTTCAGGATAAAGTTCATGACCTCCTCTTTGCTGGATTTCGTGATTGTACTTTTGTCGACGACTTCCAGGGGCTTGTCAAGTAGTGGAATATTCTGGAAGATTGTAGCTAGGTCGTAGTAATAGAACGCACGCATGAATTGAGCCTCTGCGATCCATCGCTGTTTGGTTTCTGTGCTGACCAAGCCTCCGGCATCATCGATCAATTCTGATTCAGGTGTGATTAGCGATAGGAATACGTTGCAGGCTGAGATCGCTGTTTGGTAGCGATGAGTCCAAAGGTCGGACAAGACTTGATTAGTCGCCATTGGTGTTCCGCGGGCGATTTCCGTGATACGAACGCGGTCTCCTGCATCAGAGCCGCCTTTGGAGCAGTCGTCGCTCAATTGATCTCCCATGACAAATTTCATGTCCTGATAGTTCCAGCTATCCTGTAAGGGCTGATAGCAATTGACCAAAAGTTTGTAGCCGGCATCCTTGGTACTCAGATAAGTTACCTCATCCAATGTTCCCAATGGCGGGCGGTCTAGAAAGTCGCTGTTACAGCTTGTCGTAAGGGCACCAACGCATGCGATCGATACAAGTAATTTCCCTATGTTAACTATAGATTTCATAATAATTCATTTTAAGATTATAATTTCAAACTAAGACCGAACATGAATGTACGCGGTTGCGGATAGAATCCCATATCACAGCCTTTGTAAAGAGGCGAGTTATTGATCTCTCCGATCTCAGGATCTAGTCCGGAATAACCGGTGATCGTGAATAAGTTCTGTGCGGCAACAAAGAAACGAAGGTTGTTGATCGTGATCTTCTTAGTCCATTCGGACGGAAGCGTATAACCGATTGTCAGGTTCTTCAAACGAACATAAGAACCGTTTTCCACATACCAATCGGACATCTCCAAGTTCATGCGGCTATCCGCATCGATTGCGAAGTTCTCGTTTGTACTACCTGGTCCGTTCCAGTAGGTTGTTAATATATCCTTCGGAGCATTGTACCAACCGGTACCTGAATAGATGTCATATTTCAATATGTTTAAGATGTCGTTGCCGACTGATCCTTGGAAGAAGGCGGAAATGTCGAATCCTTTCCATTCTGCGCCTAAGGTCAAACCAAAGGTGAAGTCTGGATGAGGATTTCCTGTCATCGTGCGGTCTTCGTCGTCTAGTTTACCATCTTTGTTCAAATCTTGGAACTTTAAGTCGCCCGGCTTTGCGTTTGGCATTACCATTTGACCGTTGTTCTTGTAGTTGTCGATCTCTTCTTGGGTCTGGAAGACACCATCGGTTTTATATCCGTAGAAATAACCGATCGGTTGTCCTGGCTCTGTCATCGTATAGGAGAAGTATCCTAGATGGATGCCTTTACCCGGAATATTCGCTCCACTGCCTAGGCTTTTTACCTTATTTTTATAGGTGGATACGTTTCCGTTGATATGATATTGGAAGTCGTTCCCGATCTTACCGTCGTATCCTAGCGTTACTTCAAAACCTTTATTGCTTACGCTACCGGCATTCATCCACGGCGTGTTGGGGAATCCTAGTGAACTGGGCACGGGTACTTGCACCAACATATCACTTGTCTGACGGTCAAAGTAGTCGAAGGTTGCTCTCAAGGAACCTTGGAAAAAGGCCAAATCCAATCCGAAGTCCAGTTGGCGAGTAGTCTCCCATTTCAGATCCGGATTACCCACCTGCGTACGTCCGGCATACAAGTTCGTCTGATACGGATTACCGAAGAGGTAGTAGCTACCATTTCCGAATGTATTCATATAGGCTCCGGAGGAGATAGTCTGGTTACCGATCTCACCCCAAGCTGCTCTTAACTTACCTTGTGACAGCCACTCAAGGTTATTCATGAAGCTCTCTTCCGAGAAATTCCAACCGGCGGATACGGAGGGGAAGCAACCCCAGCGATTACCATCCGCAAATTTAGAGGATCCATCCCAACGGATATTGGCTGTGATCATATAACGGTTGTCAAAGGAATAAAATACACGACCGAAATAAGAATTCAGCGTACTTGTGGCGTAGTAGCCTGATGCGGCGGGATTCATGGTACCGGCGTTGATGATCTGCTGGTTCGGGTTGTTGTTGACCTGTCCTTCTTTATAGGCGTAGATCTCCTCGTAGCGTTCTTTCTCCGCGGAGGTACCGACCATGGCTGTTACCGCATGTTTGTCGAATTTTTGATTGTAAGTTAGGTAATTGTCAAATACCCAGTAATCTTTATTCGCAACGCTCCGACTGGCGCCCGCATAAGTGGAGTACTCATCTCCATCCAGATAGTAAGAAGGACGGAAAGAGTCGCTTTGGTTACGGACTAAGTCAAGAGCGATACTGGATTTGAAGGTCAAGAAGGGTAACAACTTGACTTCGCCGGAGATATTACTTTTCGTGGCGATCCCGTGCCATTGATTTAATGCGGAGCGGTCTACCTGTCCAACCGTGTTCGGTTTGTTTGAGTAAATCACGCCTGTATAGCGAGACCAAGGATTGGTCGGCTCATAACCACCCATAATCCGGTTTTGCAAGAAATCTGGGATATCCACTAGGTTGTCGCGATATACCGGAGTGATTGGGTCTGCCGCAAGGGTACTGAACACGGTTGCTGTGTAAGAGTTATTCTCATCTAGGTTGCGTCTGGATTCGTACGTGACGTTCACATTTGCGGAGAGGTTCAACCACTTGGTTACCTCAGAGTCTACGTTCAACCGACCGGAGAGGCGTTCATAGTCGGAACCTTTCAAGATTCCTTGTTGATCCATATAGCCAAAGCTAGCACGGTATCTGAGTTTCTTCATACCTCCGGAGAAAGCTAGGTTGTAATTCTGACTGATAGCTTCCTTGGGTTTACGGGTACTCTCTTTCCACCAATCCGTACCGGATCGTCCTCCGTTTTTCCCTAGGAAAGTAAGGATCTGCTCTCGCTTCTCTGATGTGGCGAAATCATCGATCAAGGCTTTCCCGGATGCGGCGTAAGCCCGGTTCTTATATTCCATGAAACCTTCGGCGTCTAGCATGTCATACGTTTTCACTACATCTTGGAAACCAATGTTCATATCAAACTCGATGTTGCTTCGGTAACTCTCGCCGGAAGCTCCTCGCTTTGTGGATACTAGGATCACACCGTTGGCAGCACGGGCACCATAGATTGCTTGTGCGGAAGCGTCTTTCAATACCTCTATGCTCTCGATATCACGGGCATTTAACCAACCGATATCACCTTGAGGTAGACCATCTACTACATACAACGGATCATTATTATTGATAGTACCGACACCACGGATACGGACATTACCGAGTGAACCTGGGCTACCGGAACTAGATGTTATGGTTACACCGGCTGCTTTTCCTTGCAAGGCGTCGGCGGCGCTGCGAAGCGGTAGGTTCGAGATCTCGTCTCCTTTTACTTGAGAAACAGCTCCGGTTAAATCTCTTTTCTTGAAGGAACCGTAACCAACAACTACTACCTCATCCAACTTTTGAGTATCTTCCGCTAAAGTGACGTTGAGGTTACTTTTATTGCCTACGTTGATACTTTGTTGGAGATAGCCGATGTATGAGAATTCAACGGTAGCGTTGGAGGGAACATTCTCTAGAATGTAGTTTCCGTCCATATCGGTCATAGATCCGATTGTCGTACCTTTCACTACAACGTTTACTCCGATCAGAGGCTCCCCATCTTGTCCTACTACTTGTCCGGTTAGCCGTTTGCGATTTTGGTTGGTGGATGGCAACTCCGTATCTTTCATGGTCTTGTTGGTAAGTACTACGTGATTCTTGACGATCTTATACGTAATATCCGTACCTCTAAAGACATTGTTTAATACTTGTTCTATGGATTCTTCATGGATACTGACATCAACCCGTTTATTCAAATTGATTTGATTGTCATTATAAAAGAATTTATATTCACTTTGGTCTTCAATCGCCTTAAAAACTTCAGTGATAGTTCCTTTTGTGATATTTAAGGATATAATTTGTGCTGATGCCGCTACTGTGTACGGCTGGAAAAAGGTTAAGCACAAACCTAAAAATAATGATTTTTTCAGGGTTCTGTAATTAGTTCTACCGGAACCATTGACATTCCCCGATATGAAATATCAGAGATGGATAAACAAGAGGCTGTGGAAGATAATGATCCTTATTCGATACTTAGTATTTTTGAAATAGAACGAATCACGGAAAATACGATAGAGGAATTACCAGATCAATGTAAATCCATTTTTAAATTGAGTCGTATAAATGGACTCAAGAACCAAGAGATCGCAGATAAATTGGATATCTCCGTCCGTACAGTGGAAACACAGATATATAGAGCCCTTAAGATTTTGAAAAGTAGATTGAAAGATTATCTGGTTTCTTGAAAAAATATAATACAAAAATCTATCAATCTTGTAAGTAGCACATCGTTTTGAAGTGTCATACATATAGAATCGAGAAAAAACAATGAAAGAATATATAAAAAATATAATTGCGGAAAGTCTCAAAGACGAAGTAGATGTTGATAGGGAGTGGGAGCGTTTGTTTTCATCCATAGAGAAAAAAACTATTACCAAAATGAAAACAAGAAGGCTATTCCTTCAGTACATGAAATATGCCGCTGCCGTGGTTTTGGGCATAGGTATTTCACTATCAACGTTGTATCTTACGAATCAAGAGAACTTATCGACAGTTGGAAATTATAAATTAGTAACGAGCAAAGGAGAGAAGAGCTATTTGCAATTACCGGATGGTACGAGGGTTTGGCTTAACTCTTGTACAACTCTAGAATATGCGGAGAACTACGGCCATTCCAATCGTAGCATTTATTTGGATGGAGAAGCTTATTTTGAAGTCGCAAAGAATAAAGACTTACCATTTGTTGTAAAGGCAAACGGTATCGATGTGAAAGCGATTGGTACGGCCTTTAATGTTTCCGCTTATATGGAAGACTCGCAACTAACCACAACCTTGTTCAATGGCAAGGTCGCCGTACAACCTACGTTGACTAAACAAGAGGTCTTACTTGAGCCTAACCAAGTGGCGGTTTATGATAAAAGTAGAAATAAGATAGAAGTAGTGCCTTACGATAAGAAACTATTCGCTCAATGGAGAGGAGGTTTCTTGTCTTTTGAAATGATGTATCTGCAAGATATAACAAAGTTGTTGGAAAGGAACTATAACGTTGTATTTCGTTATGAAAATCAAGGGATAAAAAAATTAAGGTTTAGCGGAAGTTTCCGTAACAACGAAGATTTATCGGAGATTCTCAATGTGATAAAGACGAATACGGGCATTCGCTATCAAATACTGAAAGATACTATAGTAATCAAATAATAAATCATTGAATTATTAATCTTAAAAACAGTCTTGCTTATGAGAAATGGATGATTTTTAGTGTAATACGGATAAAAACGTAACATTGTTAGATCTTATTATTAATCTTAAATTTATTAATTATGGCTAATCAGATAGGGAGTTCCGGTAGAACGAAGGTAATTGAGGCATTCGTTCTGTATAGCCCTGTATAAATAAGCGTTTAAAGACGTGTGAATATCGATGTTCTCACGCTTTTCCCAGAAGCGGAGGAAGACGTTTTGTAAGATGTCTTTTGCGTCTTCCGGGTCGGGGATAAATTTTCGGCAATGTATATAAAGTTGGAGATAAACAGACTTGAACAGGGTATTAAAGGCGGCTATATCTCCTTGTTTGATCAATTCGATTATTTTGTTGTCAGATGCCATTTTATTCCCGTGTATTATTAGAAAGGTGGAGCGTATAGGCAAGGAGAACATTCCTTGGGCCTATACGCTTACTGCCTGTCAATTAATGCTAACCCTATTATAAGATTTCGTTTGCGGTTTTATTGAAATATTGGATACATTCTTTAATATCCGGTACTGAGTTTTCCCAGTTGTATTCATACTCGATAGAGAATACTCCCTTGAAATTCTGGGATTTGAGTTCTTTCAACATTTCCTTTACATCTAGGATGCCTGTGCCCCAGATCACGTCGTGCTGCTCATTCTCTCCTGCTTTTTTCGGGGCGATATCCTTGAAATGCAAAGAGATGATTCGACCTTTGAGTTGCTTTAAGCAATCAATCTGGTTTAGCCCCTCCCGACGCCAATGCCCCACATCTGAACAAGAACCTAGCAAGTGGCTGCGTCCGGAAATGGCTTTCAACAAGTTCTCCGGTTTCCAATACTCGGAAGGCTGCGGGTGATTATGGACGGAGATCTTAATGTTGTATTGCTTGGACAATTTTTCTACCAGGTCCCAATCGCTTAAAGCCGGTTCGCAAGTAATGAACTCTAGGTCCATCGCTTTCGCGAATTTGAACATCTTTTCCCAATCGGACGACTTTTCGGCTACATACACCCCGGTTCCTACGATCTTGATACCTTTGGATGCCGCAAGCTCCTTGATCTCTTTCTGAGTTTGTGCATCGAGGTTAAAATCGAATACTTTATCTCCCCATTTACCACCGAGCTTATGGCCGGGATAAATCTCGATGTATTTCAATCCCAGTTCTTGTGTCTTATCGAGAGCTTCCGTCAAAGGGAACAGGTGGAAACTATAGGATTGCATCCCTAGACGCCATCCGTTCTTCTCGGCCTTCGTTTGCGCTTCGGTTGGAATAGCCAATAGGCAGCAAACGATCGCTATCATTATTTTATAGATATGTCTTATCATATTCGGTTGTTATTAAAAGGTTTATCTTGGCATATCCGGCAGAGAGAAACCGTTGTTATACGTATGCTTGATCCATTCGTTGGCCATCTCTGCGGCGTTAAACTCGGCGAAGCGACGGTCGAAACGCGGATCTCCGTCAATTACCTTGAAATCATCCACCGTGACGATCTTGATCTTATCGTTCGGGGAGATGTTCGTAAACCGCATATTCTCTCCATCCCATTGCAACTCACGATGCAAACCTTGCAGTCCGGAGAGGCGAACGGCCAAGACTCCCATCACGACCATCTCGTTGAACGGACCGGAGAACTGGAAGTTGGATGAGGCTTCCGTACGATTTTCCGGGGATTCCTTACATGCACGGATCCAGTCTTGCTCATGGGCGTTGGTAGACCATATGTCTCCATTGCCGCCTTTCACTCTCGGGATCGTAGGTTTGGGCTGGTTGAAATGCTCCATGTCGGAAACCGGTAATAAGGTCGGGTTCATTCCGTAACAGCCTGTCATGATCTTTCCTTTCGTTCCGATGAAGATGATACCGCCGTTCTCGTCGCCCATCATCTGCCCGTCTTTCAATTCTTCCGGACGGGGAGGCATCAAGCCACCATCGTACCAATAGACTTTTACTTCCGGCATCTTGACATTTCCTTTGGGCGGACGTGCGGGGAATGTATACGTTACGATCTGTGCGTGAGGAGGGGAGTACAGATTACTCAAAGTCGAGCTGCCGATTACGCTGGTCGGATATTTTAAGTCGAGTGCCCAATACAACGGGTCCATGATATGGCAAGCCATATCGCCCAAGGCTCCGGTTCCGAAGTCCCACCATCCACGCCAGTTCCAAGGGGTATAGACCGGATTATAAGGCCGCTTTTGAGCCGGGCCGATCCATAAATCCCAATCCAGTGTCTTCGGGCACTTCGGGGTATCGTTCGGCTTCATCAAGCCTTGGGGCCAGATGGGGCGGTCTGTCCAACAATGTACCTCATATACATCGCCGATTACGCCAGACTGTATCCACTCCGCGATCTGCCGGCACCAGTCGAATGAGTTACCTTGGTTACCCATTTGGGTGGCTACCTTATATTTCTTCGCCAGTTTGGTAAGCAAACGCGATTCGTAAACGGAGTGGGTAAGCGGTTTTTGCGTATAGCAATGCTTGCCTAGCGTGATTGCGTGGGCGGTCACGCCGGCATGTGTATGGTCTGGGGTGGCTACCATAATCGCGTCGATGGATTTACCCATCTCATCGAACATGACACGCCAGTCTTTAAAGCGTTTAGCCTTCGGATAGTCCTTGAAGGTCTTGTCCGCATAGTGCCAATCTACATCGCATAAAGCTACGATATTCTCCGTGTTCATGTTGGCGAGGTTACGACGTCCCATACCGCCGACACCGATACCCGCGATATTCAGTTTGTCACTAGGAGCTGTATAGCCAAAGGATTTACCGAGCACGGAACCCGGAACGATCGTTAGTCCGGCTGCCGCTACGGCTCCGGTCTTGAGGAAACTTCTTCTCGAAATGTTTTTCATAACTATTAAATTTTAAGAAAACGATAATTCTATAATGTTTGTAAATGAAGGTTGCGCCAAAGAACCTTGATGCCGCCACCATCATGTATTTGTAACGCGATACGCCCTTGACCGGCTCCGATCTTTTCATCCCGGATGTTTACCATCTCCTCTCCGTTGAGCCAAGTCTGTACATTATCTCCTTGTACCCGGATACGCATCGTGTTCCACTCTCCTTGTTTTAGGATGTTCTCCTTCTCGTCCGGGATCTGTATCAACCATCCTCGTCCGTAGGATTCGTAGATACCGCCCGTGTCAAAACCTTTGGGGGCGACTTCCACTTGCCAGCCGTTTACCTTTACATCTTTTTCTTCTACAAAGGAACGAATAAATACGCCAGAATTACCATCCGCTTCCTGTTTAAATTCCACGGTAAGGTCAAAATCGTCGTAATATTCCCGGGTGGCTAGATAGCCGTATTGTTTATCCGGGCCACTTTCGCATATTAATAAACCATCTTTTACATACCATAATTCTGTGCCGTATTTATCCCAGTTCGTAATGTCCTCGCCGTTGAATAAACGAGCCTCTCGTGTCTTGCGGGGAAGTTCCTTGATCTTGATATTACGGAACCATGCGGGATAACCGTGGTCTTGCAAACAAATCAAGCCTTTATGCGCTAATCCGTATTCAGGAGCGTTCGCCCATTTACCGCTGTTCTTACGGGAGAACCAATCATCAGACCATGCATCGAACTCTACGGTTTTGTGCCCGTTCATAAAGTAGGTGACATGTCCGTTGTCAAAAATAATCTTAGAGTTGTTCCATTCGCCGGCCGGATGTACTTTTATCGTGTTGAAGTCCGGTAAATACATTGCGTAATCCACTCCGCAACGTTGCCAATCTTCCAATGGCTCCGCGAAATTGATATCATCAATCAATTGATACTCGGGGCCGGTAACGTAGGGAACCGGGAATTGAGGACGTTCTACCACATGATATAATAAACCGCTATTTCCTCCTTTCGAGATTTTCCAGTCCCACGAAAGCTCAAAATTCTCATAAGCCTTGTCGGTGACGATGTATCCGCTGGCATCGCTACCTTGCCCGTCCGCTTGGATGGTTCCGTTTACAACTTCCCAAGGTCCGGTCAAGGCGGTTCCGTTATAATCCCGCCAGCCATCCAAGGTTTCCCCATCGAATAGAAGTTCCCAACCTTCCGCTTTCTCTTGTTCGGTCAATGTGTTATGCTTCGTGTTATCACAGGCGATTAAACCGAAAGCAGCTGTCATTACGAACGATACGATTGTTATTTTCATGTACGTATAGCTTTATTGTTAATACAAATTTGTCGGTGTTTTATATATGAGACAACTCTGGGGCAAGGGATACGTAAGCTCTTTTTCCTTTTTTATTTATTTTAACGGAAGTGTATGGCAATCGGTCATTTATTAGTCGGCAAACGCAGTAGTACTGACTTTGCCAAGTAATATATACTAACATCGCCAACGCAGTATATCTGATTTGGATACACTAAATACATTATATGATGTAGCCAAATGTTGCTGTAATAGTTATGGTATCAACGACTGAAGCTTTTCTTTACAGAAAATACTACAATAAGCCAGTAATCGAATGCTTTATTTAAAGTGTTGATAATCAATATTGTGAAAATATCATGATGTTTATGCTGAAACACGTACGTGTTTTCGAAAAAAGTCGTACATGTTTAAAAAAATTCATGTACGTGTTTTTCTATAAAATGATAGGGATACAACTATACATGTTTAAAAGTTACAATAACTCTACTTTACAGAGCTTTGTCATAAAAGATATCGCCGACATTTATCGAGTGAGTAAGAAAAGGTTGAAATGTGATAGCAAAAGGCGTTGGGGTACCATGAAAATTTACTACCACCATTCTATATGTACACTGTAAGTCCGTATAATATATGGAATAGCGGTAGTAATTGTAACAAACGAGAGTAAAAACGCCTGTTGTTTTTGCAGGATTTATTTGATTTGCTTAAATGCTTTTCCGAGCATATCCGTGATGTCGCTGGCGATCATGCTCTCTTCCGAGCGGAAAGCGGCGGCGAGATCACCGGCTGTGCCGTGCAAGAATACTCCGACTACAGCGGCAGTTTCCGGAGAATAGTCTTGCGCCAATAAGCTGAGGATGATACCCGTCAGCACGTCTCCGCTACCGGCGGTTGCCATGCCCGGATTTCCGCAACTATTGAAATAAATGTTTCCTGCCGGAGAACAAATAGCGGTATAAGCACCTTTCAATACGATACAAATCTTATGTTCGGCGGCGAAAGATTGCGCTTTCATCAAACGGTCGTATGAGTTCGTGCTTTCACCCGCTATCCGGTCGAACTCCTTCGGATGGGGAGTGAGGATGCTCCGTGGCGGGATCTTATTGAATAAGTCCTTGTTGGATGCCATTATATTAATAGCGTCCGCATCGATAACGACTGGTTTTGTGCTGGATTGCAGGATACGTTCGATCGCTGCTGCGGATTCTAAATGCTGTCCGAGTCCCGGTCCCATGCCAACAGCGGAGTAACTACCTATCTCGGGAACCGTAGAGAAATAATCAGGATTTGCGTCTAGACTTAACATCGCTTCCGGGAAAGCGGTCTGGAAGATTGATTCGCCTCGGGTCGGGATATGCACGGTCAATAGTCCGGCTCCACTCCGTAAGCATGCCTTCGCGGATAATAGGGCGGCTCCCATTTTTCCTTTACTTCCGGCGATCAATAAAGCATGTCCGAACGTTCCCTTATGGGCGAAACGTTTGCGAGACTTTAACGAATAGGATATATCTTCTTCCGTAACCAATGAGTAAGGGGAAGCCGTCTCATAAATTGCGTCCGGATGGATTCCGATATCCAGTATTTTCCACTCGCCTACGTATTGTTCATTCTCCGGAAAAAGAAACGCCAGTTTCGGGAAGCCGAATGTCAAGGTTAAGCTGGCCTTGATGATCGCCTCCGAGTCATTCTTACGATTATCTTCCCCGAATAAGCCGGAAGGAATATCAATCGCTACGACTTCCGCCTCGGATTGGTTGATATAATTGACCATAGCGGCGAAACCTCCGGTGAGAGGACGGTTTAATCCCGAACCGAACAAGCCATCGATCACCACGTCTCGGTCGGTTAGCGTCGGCGGCTCAAAGTCACGGACCACTTCCGTAAATTCGATCCGTTCCATGTCGAGCAGACGCTGCTTGTTTTGCTCACACTCTACGGACAGATGCTCTGTCGGGTTGAATAAATACGTCTCTACCCGGTATGATTCTTCGTTCAAAAGGCGGGCGATGGCCAAAGCGTCGGCTCCGTTATTGCCTTGACCGGCGAAAATCACGATGCGGACCTGCTTGGAGTAGCGCCGGCAAAACTCATGGACGAACGTCGTAGCGGCACGCTCCACTAAGTCGATCGAACTAATTGGCTCGTGTTGAATCGTATATTGGTCGAGCTCCTTTACCTTGTCTGTAGCGAATATCTTAATCATAATTCTAGATGTCTGGGGTTTTATTCTGCTTACAAATGTATAACAAACTTTGGTATGTTGCTACACTTTTTTGTGCATCGCCGAAAAAGTTGTACATTTGTCCCCTCGAAAACCGAAAGATTTATGGACAGAATTCGTCTAAAAGACAAAGAATTTGAACTGTTTATTCCGGAGTCGGATATTCAGGCGGCTATCGCTAAAATGGCCGTTCAGATTAAAGCGGATGTGGAAGGGAAAAATCCTCTATTCGTGGGTGTGCTAAACGGGGCTTTTATGTTTGTCGCCGAGCTGATGCGTGAGCTGGATGTTCCGTATGAGCTGACATTCGCTCGTTATTCCTCGTATCAAGGAACTTCCAGTACGGGCATATTGAATGAGATCATGCCGGTGCAGGCTGATATTCGCGGACGTATGGTGATCTTATTGGAGGATATTATCGATACGGGCTTTACGATGAGCTACGTGATGGAGAAGCTTCGGAGCGAGGGTGCCGCCGATGTAAGATTGGCAACGATGCTTTTCAAGCCGGAATCCTTGAAATGCGAGTTGACTCCGGATTATGTAGGCTTACAGATACCCGCTGATTTTATCGTGGGACATGGTTTGGATTATGATGAGTTGGGCCGCTCATATAAGGATATCTACAAGGTTGTGGAATAAAATAGTATACATTATATATAATAAAGGAACAATAGTATGTTGAACGTGGTTATTTTTGGTGCTCCCGGTTCAGGTAAGGGAACACAAAGTGAGTTGATTATTAAAGAATACGGTTTGGATCATATCTCTACTGGCGATGTATTGCGTGGCGAGATGAAGGCTGAGACAGAACTGGGCAAGATCGCTAAGGATTATATCGAGAAGGGACAATTGGTTCCGGACGAGTTGATCGTTGATATGTTGGCGAATGTATTGGATAGCAAGAAGCCGGCTAAGGGCGTAATCTTCGATGGTTTCCCTCGTACGATCCCTCAAGCGAAAGCCTTGAAGAAGATGTTGAACGAGCGTGGAACAGACGTTTCCGTTATGTTGAACCTTCAAGTAGAGGAAGAGGAGTTGATCAAGCGTTTATTGGAGCGCGGTAAAGTATCCGGACGTTCTGACGATAACTTGGAGACGATCAAATCCAGACTGGATGTTTACCATACTCAAACAGCTCCTTTGGCAGACTACTATGTAGGTGAAGGCAAGCACGTAGCCATCAAAGGGATGGGAACAATCGAGGAAATCTTCGGTCGTATCAAAGAGGCGGTTAATAATGTAAAATAATTGAAATAAACCAATATGGCTGAATCGAACTTTGTAGATTATGTCAAGATCTATTGCCGCTCAGGAAAGGGTGGAAGAGGGTCTTCTCACTTCCGTCGTGAGAAATACATTCCGAAAGGAGGTCCCGACGGGGGCGATGGAGGGAGAGGAGGTCATGTGTATCTCCGTGGTAACCGGAATTACTGGACGCTCCTTCACTTGAAATATGAGCGTCATATCATGGCCACCAATGGTGAGAGTGGTAGCGCGAAGCGTAGCTCGGGTAAAGACGGGGAGGATCGAGTAATCGAGGTTCCTTGCGGTACGGTTGTTTACGATGCTGAGACCGGAGAGTTTATTTGCGACGTTACGGAAGACGGTCAGCAAGTGATGTTGCTGAAAGGCGGTCGTGGCGGTCTGGGGAATTTTAACTTCAAGACGGCTACCAATCAAGCGCCCCGTTATTCGCAACCGGGTGAGCCGGCATTGGAACGTACGGTGATTCTTCAGTTGAAATTGCTGGCCGATGTCGGTTTGGTAGGCTTCCCGAATGCGGGTAAATCTACCTTGCTTTCTGTCGTATCCGCCGCTAAACCGAAGATCGCTAATTATCCTTTTACTACGTTGGAGCCTAATTTAGGCATCGTGAGTTATCGCGATAACCGTTCGTTCGTAATGGCCGATATACCGGGTATTATCGAAGGAGCAAGCGAGGGAAAAGGTTTGGGACTTCGTTTCTTACGTCATATCGAACGTAATTCATTGTTATTGTTCATGGTTCCCGCTGAGGCAGACGATATCAAGAAAGAATACGAGATATTGCATAATGAGTTAGTGAAGTATAATCCGGAATTGCTGGATAAACGCCGTGTACTGGCGATCACCAAGAGCGATATGCTGGATGAGGAATTGATCGAGGCTTTGTCGCAAGACTTGCCGGAGGGAATTCCGTATGTCTTTATATCTTCTATCACGGGACTGGGTATTGTCGAGTTGAAAGACCTTTTATGGAAAGAGCTGAATAAGGAGAATTTCCATGAGGCAGAGCGAATTGTCCATAAGAATATAGATGTAAGCACGTTGGAATTTGAGGACGACGACGAATACATCTTCCCCGTGGACGAGGACGAGGATGACCCGGATGAGGAATACGAGGAATACTGGGACGATGATGAAGATGAAGATACAAGAAAATAAGCAAATAGAGGTGTCGCGGTTCTCCGGGTTAAGCGGATACCGCGACATTTCTCATTTTACGACAACACGTCATGGCGGCGTGAGTACGGGAACGTACGCTTCGATGAATCCGGGCGTTTATACCGAGGATGATCCGGGCTTCATCCGGAAGAACTTGGAACTTCTTTCGGATGCGGTCGGGATTTCCCTAGAGAATATGGTTATACCTCATCAGACCCATGAGGATCGAGTATTGGCGATCGATGCGTCTTTCCTTTCGCTGAATGATAAAGAGCGAAAGCTACGTTTGGAAGGCGTGGACGCTTTGGTGACGAATGTTCCGGATGTATGTGTAGCCGTATCTACGGCGGATTGTGTCCCTGTCTTGTTATATGCGCCGGATCGTAAAGTGGTAGCTGCCGTCCATGCGGGTTGGCGGGGTACGGTTTTACACATAGCTCGTAAGGCGGCAAGCTTGATGATCGAGGCATACGATTGCGATCCTACTCAATTGGTTGCCGGAATAGGTCCCTCTATCAGTCAAGCGGCATTTGAGGTGGGAGAGGAAGTCGTAAAAGCTTTTCAAATGGCGGGCTTCCCAATGGAGCGGATTCTTCGACGTAATGCGGAGACTCAAAAAGCGCATATCGATCTATGGGAAACCAACCGTTTACAATTGTTAGAGGCAGGATTGCTCTCCGAGCATATAGAGATCGCTGGCATCTGTACTTATATTCGGTATGAGGATTATTTCTCCGCTCGTCGCCTCGGTGTCAAAAGCGGCCGGATCCTTACCGGGATATGCTTGAAAAAATCTTAGTTATATTGGCTCAAACTTATAATAGACATGATTTCAATCACTCTTTCATCTGAGATATCGGAGGCTTGCCCCGATCTTCACGTGTTGGCTATCGCCTGCCAAGTAAAGAATACGGAGCCCGATGAACGACTTTGGGAAGAAATAACCCGTGTTGAGGAGGACATCCGTTCTACCTGTAAGATAGAGGATATTAATAAGTGGACTCCTATTTTCGCTACCCGTCAGGCTTATAAACGTCTGGGGAAAGACCCGAACCGGTATCGCCCTTCCGCCGAGGCGTTAAGACGACGGATACTTCGTGGGCTTCCTTTATATAAGATAGATACCTTGGTGGATATCGTCAATCTGGTTTCTATCCGTAGCGGTTATTCTATCGGAGGATTTGACGCGGATAAGATTGTAGGCGGATTGGAACTAGGTGTCGGAAAAGAGGGGGAAATTTATCACGGTATCGGACGTGGTGAATTGAATATCGCCGGTCTTCCAGTCTACAGGGATGGAGTAGCGGGTGTCGGAACGCCTACCAGCGATGAGGAACGTACCAAGATTGAAATGTCGACCACTTCATTGTTAATGATTCTGAATGGTTATTCCGGTAAGGAGGGCTTATTGGAAGCGGGTGGTTACTCGGTTGACTTATTAAAAAGATATGTCTCAGCGGTAAACGTGGAAGCGGAACTGATATGCCGAGAAAACAGAGGAAAAATAACGTTATAACCGTGTTAATATTGTTTACAAAGCGAAAAATGTCCATCTTTTATGCTAAAAAACATCTATAATCTTTTGTTTTAATCATTTAATCTATAAATTTGTCCCCAGTAATCAAATGTTATCATAAAATGATTGAATTAATTGGTACAAACGCCGGCCTTGTATGGAACGTTTTAAATGAAGGCGGTAAAATGAGTTTTAAGGCAGTGAAGAAAGCCACGAAGATTAAAGCGGAAAAAGATATGTACGCCGCTTTTGGTTGGTTGGCGAAAGAAGGTAAATTAGCTTTCGAGGAGATTGAAGGTGAAATGTATGTTTCTTTAGTGTAAACAAGAGGAACGTTTACAAGAATTAGGGAGGGCTGTTCGATTTTTTTGGACGGCCTTTTTATTTGTCCATACGTTTTCTGTCAAAATAATTAAGTCTACAGTTGGTTAATTCAATTCAAAAACTTACTTTTGTGTAGAATTTGGTGTGAAATGACCGAAGATCATAAGAGATTGTTAGCTGTATTTGAGGTTAGAGTTCGTGATTTGATGGCGTTATGCGATCAGCAGAAACGTAGAATTGACGAACTTACAGCTGCTTTGAGCCTTAAAGACGAGGAGTTGCGGCAGGCGAAGGATATGATTGAAGGATTGAATGCCAAATGTGATAACATGCTGACGGCGCGAATTGTTTCCACGAACGAGGAAGAGATGAAGAACGCCCGGATGCGGTTATCAAAATTAGTGCGGGAAGTAGACAAGTGCATCGCACTTTTAAATGAATAGAAGCGATGGACGAAGAATTTCTTATAAATATAGTGATAGCCGGAAAGAAATATCCGCTTACGATCAAACGTCATGAGGAAGAGTTGGCGCGTGCCGCCGCTGATCAGATCAACAGCAAGATTCTTCAATACAGGCAGCATTTTGCGGTCGAGGTGGATACGAAAGATTTGTTAGCCATGGTGGCTTTTCAACTCTCGATGCATAATCTGGAGTTGGAAAAACGGAATGATACAAATCCTTTTACGGATAAGATACAGGAGCTTACAACCGAGTTGGAAGGATATCTGAAGAAATAACATACATATTGTAAGAAGAGAGTTTCCGCACTGCTTTGCACGGTGAGACCGTGTGATGGTAGTGCTTTTTTTGTATATAAATAAATGAATCTTAAATTATTAGTTAAATGGTTGGAATGTATATAATCATACCGATAGTAACCTTCATCATTGGTGGGTTGCTTGCGTGGCTGGGCATGCGTTTCCTTCTGAAGTCGAAGTACGACTCCGTGCTTCAAGAGGCGGAGAAGGAGGCCGAGGTGATAAAGAAGAACAAGATGCTGGAAGTAAAGGAGAAGTTTCTTCATTTGAAAGCGGACTTGGAAAAACAGGTATCACAGCGTAACGCTAAGATCCAGTCTGTCGAGACTAAATTGAAACAAAGAGAACTGACGATGAATCAACGTCAGGAAGAGTTACAGCGTAGGAATAACGAGGTAGAGGCTGTAAAGGAGAATTTATCTTCTCAGTTGGAGTTGGTGGAGAAGAAGAAGCAAGATTTGGATAAACTTCATCAGAAGGAAGTGGAGCATTTGGAGGCTATCTCCGGGTTGTCCGCCGAGGAAGCCAAAGAGCGTTTGATCGAGTCCTTAAAGGATGAGGCAAAGACGCAAGCCGCTTCTTACATCAACGAGATCGTCGAGGAGGCGAAGATGACCGCTAATAAGGAGGCGAAGAAGATCGTGATCCAGTCTATCCAACGGGTAGCGACGGAGACGGCTATCGAGAACTCTATTACCGTGTTCCATATTGAATCGGACGAGATCAAAGGCCGTATCATCGGTCGTGAGGGACGTAATATCCGTGCTTTGGAGGCCGCTACCGGTATTGAGATCGTGGTGGATGATACGCCTGAGGCTATCGTTCTTTCTGGATTCGACCCGGTTCGTCGTGAGATCGCTCGTTTGGCTTTGCATCAATTGGTGCAGGACGGACGTATCCATCCGGCTCGTATCGAGGAGGTGGTAACGAAGGTGAAGAAGCAAGTGGAAGACGAGGTCGTAGAGACCGGTAAGCGTACCGTGATCGATTTGGGAGTGCACGGTTTGCATCCGGAATTAATCCGTATGATCGGTAAGATGAAGTATCGCTCTTCTTATGGACAGAACTTATTGCAGCATGCTCGTGAGACGGCCAACCTTTGTGCCGTGATGGCTTCTGAGTTGGGCTTGAACCCGAAGAAAGCGAAACGTGCCGGATTGTTACATGATATTGGTAAAGTGCCCGATGATGAGCCGGAATTGCCGCACGCTATCTTGGGTATGAAGCTTTGCGAGAAATATAAGGAGAAACCGGATATTTGCAACGCCGTAGGCGCTCACCACGATGAGGTGGAGATGCAGACGCTGTTGGCTCCGATCGTACAGGTTTGCGACGCTATTTCAGGTGCTCGTCCGGGAGCACGTCGTGAGATCGTAGAGGCTTATATCAAGCGTTTGAATGATTTGGAACAATTGGCTTTATCGTATCCGGGTGTTGTCAAGACTTACGCTATCCAAGCGGGTAGAGAATTGCGCGTAATCGTTGGCGCTGATAAGATTGATGATAAGGACACTGAGAACTTGTCCGCTGAGATCGCTAAAAAGATTCAGGATGAGATGACTTATCCGGGACAGGTTAAGATCACGGTGATCCGTGAGACTCGTGCGGTAAGCTACGCTAAGTAAGAATATATTTAATATAAATAAAAAAGGCCGGCTTGTGTAAGTCGGCCTTTTTTATATCTGTCGTTATCGATTTCCCAGATCGTCGTATAAAGTTTGTAATAGGACTTTTCCTTTCTCCAAGCGGGTCTCGTTTCCGCTTTCAGGTTCTTCTACTAAAATCTTGTTCCCTTCATTGTCGTATACGGAAACACCGGATTCGTCTATAAAGCCAAATCCATTATTGAATGTATAAAAGGCGTAATGCGGGACGCAAGGATTCAATATATCTTTGCTGAATGAGAACTCATCCGTGGGGAGACCCATCTGATTTAATAAGGTGGCTGCCAAATCGGTTTGGTTCGCGTACGTATCGATCACTTTAGGTTCAGCGATCGCTCCGCCTAGCCATAGCATAGGTATGTGGAAACGCAAAGGTCCGTACTCCTGCATGTTTTCAGGGTAACGGTATCCGTGGTCGGAGACAAAGATGACTACCGTATTTTTCCATGCCGGCAGTTCCTTGAACGTATCAATGAAATTGCCGATACAGCTGTCCGTAAACGCGACGGAGTTTAGATAGGGATGCTCCAAATGGTGAAACGGGACCTCGAATGGCTCATGGCTACTTAATGTTAGGAATGTACTTAACCAAGGTTTGCCGTCGACTGGTCTTTGCTTGATATCCTCGTAAAGATGCGAGAACGTGATATCGTCGTTTGCTCCCCATTTACTCAGACGGCTGCTCAAGGGAAAATCACGGTCTGCCGTTATCTTGCTGTAGCCGGAACTATAGAAATAACTTTGCATATTCGTGAAATTGATATCACCTCCATAGAGCATATCTGCCGTATATCCTTCTTTGTTAAGACTCTTTGCGATAGATGGAAGGGTCTGGCTTTTCACCGGATACTTCATGATGGAGGTGGTGGGTTGGGCTAAATAGCCGTTCAATACGGAGACTAAGCCTCGGTCGGTACGGAATGAGTTGGCATATAGGTTCGTGAATAATACACCTTCTTTGCTCAGCCGATTCAAGTTCGGCGTAATTCCCGGCTCACCACCAACAGCCTCGATAGCATTTGCCGTGAAACTCTCCATGATGATAATGAGAATATTGGGACGAGTCGTTGTCAATAGCTTGACAGGCTCTGTAGGTATGGAATCTCCCGGGCATAAGGAGTCTTGGGCTTGAATGAGCGTATCGAATAAGGCTTTCCGCTTTTCCTCCGGGTAGAAATCGAATTGCGAGGCAAAATCCTGTTGCTTACTCAATGAGGCTATCAGACTGAAACACGGGTTGATCGCCGAATGATTCAAGAACTGGTTCTGGCTGAAATAAACCATGCCGACATTTGCCGTAGACGTAGTTACGCCTCCCCGGATCGGAATAAACAATATTCCCCCTGCTAAGAGGATGGCGAAAGTACTTCCCAATTGTTCCAATCCCGTAGGTGGAAAGCTAGGCTTTACTGGCGCGAACCGGAGGATGAAGGTGAACCAAGCATAGATACCTAGCGCATATGCCACGAATACCAATAATTGGATAAAGAACATTCCTAACGGAACACTCGCCATCGCATCGGCGGGCGATTGCAGGTAGAAGAATAAAGTAGCGTCCAACCTGAATCCCCAAAAACTGTATAAAGCCACATCTACGGAGAAGATTGCCGATACCAGAATTCCCATGATCAAGAAGTACCCTTTCAATACCTTCTTCAACCAAGTGCCCGGAAGCCAAACTGATACTAGAGTCAATAGGAGAGGGATGGCGGTAAGGTATCCCGCTATCGTACAATCCAGCTTCAGCCCATGAAGCATAACCTGTAGGAAGTCCGTGAAGGTACAAGCCTCGGACAACGCATGCTGATAAAACATAAATACCGGTTTTTGAATAACAAAAACCGGTAGCCATGCGATAAAAACGATTAGTATGAATAATAATCTTTTTTTCATTTCGAATATAACTTTTCCCGTAACTCCGCGATAGCCGGATCTGTGATGTAATCATCATAATCCATCATCTTATCGATGATACCGTTAGGAGTCAGCTCGATGATACGGTTCGCTACGGTCTGTATGAACTCGTGGTCATGGCTGGAGAACAGGATATTGCCCTTGAATGTCTTCAACGTATTATTGAAGGCTTGGATGGATTCCAGATCCAAGTGGTTGGTCGGCGTGTCCAATATGATGCAGTTGGCGTCGGTGAGCATCATACGTGAGATCATACAACGCATCTTCTCACCTCCGGAAAGTACGCTTACCTTTTTCATGAGCTCCTCGCCCGAGAACAACATACGTCCGAGGAAGCCTTTCAAGAATACCTCGTTAGTATCCGGCGAGAACTGGCATAACCAATCGAGCAGGTTGATATCTGTATTGAAATATTTGGAGTTATCGAGAGGAAGATAAGAGGTCGTGATCGTCTGTCCCCATTGATACGTACCGGCATCCGCTTTCTCCTCACCGTTGATGATCTGGAACAAGGCGGTCATGGCACGAGGGTCGTGACTGATAAATACGATCTTGTCATCCTTCTCCACGAAGAAGTTCAAGTCCTTGAACAATACCTGTCCGTCGAAACTCTTCGACAATCCTTTCACTTCAAGGATCTGGTTGCCCGGTTCGCGGTTAGGCGTGAACAAGATTCCCGGATAGCGGCGTGAGGACGGTTTGATCTCCTCGATATTCAGCTTCTCCAACATCTTCTTGCGACTGGTGGTCTGCTTGGACTTCGCTACGTTGGCGCTGAAACGGCGGATAAATTCTTCCAACTCTTTCTTCTTTTCCTCGGCTTTCTTATTCTGGTTCTGCTGTTGACGAAGCGCTAACTGGCTAGACTCGTACCAGAAGCTATAGTTTCCGGCGAATAATTGTAATTTACCGAAGTCGATATCCACGGTATGCGTACAAACGGAGTCGAGGAAGTGACGGTCGTGGCTAACAACCAATACGGTATGCTCGAAATTAGAGAGATAATTCTCCAACCAAGAAACCGTCTCAAGGTCCAAGTCGTTCGTCGGCTCATCCAATAATAGGTTATCGGGCTGTCCGAACAAGGCACGGGCCAATAAGACACGTACTTTCTGCTTACCGCTCAAGTCCTTCATATACATATAATGCAAATCCTCCTTGATGCCTAGTCCGCTCAATAGGTTGGCGGCGTCGCTCTCTGCGTTCCAGCCTTCCATCTCGGCGAATTTCTCTTCCAGTTCCGATACGCGGATACCGTCGGCGTCGCTGAAATCAGGTTTCTCGTAAAGGGCGTTTTTCTCGCTCATCACCTCCCATAAGGTCGTATGTCCCATCAATACGGTATCCATAACCGTATATTCATCGAATGCGAAGTGATCTTGGCTCAATACGGAAAGACGTTCGCCCGGTCCTAGGTTAACGCTACCTCTGGTAGGGTCTAATTGCTTGCTGATTACACGGAGAAACGTAGATTTTCCGGCCCCGTTAGCACCGATAATACCGTAGCAATTGCCCGGTGTAAACTTCATGTTCACATCCTGAAAAAGGATGCGTTTTCCAAACTGTACGTCCAGATTGTTAACTGTTATCATATTTCGTATACCTATTAAATTGCGATTGAGGATGCAAAGGTACGAAAAATATTGTTTATCTTATCATTGGATGTCATACATCCCGCTCGTTCTCTCCCTTTTTTAGGCTAATTATCTTTTGGGCGTTGAGCGGTGAGATAACGCTTTTCCCGGTTTTGGCTTCCAGCTCTAATCGGGCGTTACGAGCCACCTCGCCTCCTTGTTGGGCGACATTTATGTGCTCGCTAAAGGTGTCTGGTTCCGATGCTTCTGATATTTCCTTGGTAGATAACTCGGCCAGCATGTTTAATACAAGCTCTTTGTTTGTCATATTATCTCGAAGATTCTCTTTTCTTAATCCTTTGAATCGTTTATATTCCTTGGAGGTCATGTCGGACCATGACTTATAGATTATGTCGGTTAATGTAGCGAAATGGAGGCCTTCTTCCAGTCCTCTCTTCTTCCATTCGTCTGTTAGATCTTTCCGTATCTCGATGGATTTCAATCGTTGGTTGATCCAATTATCCGAATAGCCCAATCGTTTATAATCGGCCATGGCTTGCTCGATAGACAATTCCGGGTCTTGCATTTGATCCAAACGTTCCTTCGCTACTTGGGCGATCCATAACTTAAAAGGTTCTGCTTTTGGAGATGGTACTGATTGGATAAGGCGGAAGAGTTGCTCGGTATTGGCTACGTCGGTTAAATATTTCTTGCCATCAGCGGCCTGCATTTTCAGTTGACTACAATTTGTAGTCAACTCGCTACCTTCTCTTTTCAATCTGGTTTTTAATACACTCCAGTATTTTCGAGGGTTGGGGCTATCTGTTAAAATAGATATAACATCAACGATCGAGAAATACCATTCCTCTTGTTCGTCATCCCATATGGCGCGAACTTTTCTTTCTTCGAATAAGCGGATAGATTCTTTTTGTGTCATTTGAAGTTGCTTTGAGTAGTTATAGACAAAGGTAAATGAGAATTTAGTATATCCATAGTTTAATAGTTTGATTAAAAGTTTATTTATCGCAAAGTAAGTATATTAATCTCATTTAAGCAAACGATACGCGGTTTAAATGAGAAGGTACGAAAAATATTGCTTATCTTTGCATTATACATTAATATCCAATTGTGTAATGAATAAACAATCTGTCATATCTCTTCTTCGGAAAGCAAAGCAGCCTTTGTCGCAGAGTTGCGGTGTAAAGCAGTTGGGGCTTTTTGGCTCTACTGTTCGTGAGAGCAATACGGAAAGTAGTGATGTGGATATATTGATCGACTTTGAGGATGATAAAGAGACTTATTCCAATTTCCTTTTGGCTTGTGAGATATTAGAGAAGCTTTTTGACAGATTGAAAGTGGACATAGTCACCCTTAAAGGGTTAAGCCCTTTTATTGGCCAGCAGATATTAAAGGAGGTAGAATATGTGTAAGACCCCTATCGCTTATTTGCTGCATATATTGGAGGAATGTAACTACATCCTTTCTGTAGTTACGGATGATCTGCCTATGTATCAATTTCTTTCGGATGAAACGTTAAAGAGGGCGGTTTGCCGTAGTTTGGAGATTGTCGGTGAAGTGACTAAGAAAATTCCCGCAGATGTTAAATATCAATGGAGTGACATTCAATGGAAACATATGGCTGGAATGAGAGATCGGTTGATTCATGACTATATGGGTGTTAATTATCTGATTGTTTGGGATGTGGCAAAGAATATTATTCCAAAATTGCAACCTCAAATAGAAGCGGTGATAGAGAAAGAACAGAGTCGTTGAGAGAGTTGTTGTGTTAGATATGTTTAGAAACCCTGCTATTTCGTAGGTGCTTATCTAGCATGGAACAGTTTTATGTCGTATATTTGCGGCGAATATAAAAACGAAATAATAAGAAACAGAGAGTAAACGATAGAGATATAAGAGATTGACATATTAGTATTTGCTATTTATTTCTTAATGTAGTAAAACGACCAAATAATAAAGCTCAAGAAGAAATAAGTTCGATAGTGAGTACACCCAAACGGGGTGTGTTCCTAGTGCTTATTTGGTTTGGGCTTGGGTGCTTGGTCGTACCTTCTACGTTCTGAATAAGTAGGGTTCACACCTTTTTTTGTGTCCTTATGCCTCTTATTTATTAACCCCATAATAGTATAGCCTATGATTTAAACCCATTCTTTCCTTATTTCCTTAATTTATGCTTCGCCGCATTTCTCCGGAAGAAAAACGACCAATTTTATTCTTAAAGCCCAGAGAAAGGTAAAGGTGGATGCGCCCCCGTTTTATTTTGTTTCGAAATGGGTGCGACACGCTTTTGCATTCTTTTCCCTGTTGGATGGAGATGCAGAGCGTGGCGCACTTTTAGTTTCAAACAATTTAAAAACGAATCTTTTTACGATGACAAATGATGAGTTGCAATCGAAGACGATTGCCTTTTTGCGCTTTCCCTTGATCGTGGGGGTGGTATTGATACATTGCTATTATAAAGAATTGCCGATAGGTGGTGTTAAGGTTCCCGTAATGGATGAATATCCCATTTATAAATTAATAGCGGACCTGTTTTCTCAAGTGCTGGCACGTACTGCCGTACCCCTTTTTTTCTTGATATCCGGTTATCTGTTCTTTTATAAGAGTTCCTTTAGTTGGCCTATGTATGGCTCTAAATTGCGAAAGCGGGCACAAACCTTGCTGTTGCCTTATCTATTTTGGAATGGAGCATTGGTGGGTTTGCACCTCTTGATAGAACTTTTGTTTCCATCTGTGCTTTCCGGTGAGGTTAAACCTGTGCTGGATAACGGATGGTGTGATTGGTGGGATACCTTTTGGGCGAGAGAACCTAGTGAGCCGGGAGGAATGCCGATGCCGATCAACTATCCGTTGTGGTTTATCCGTGATTTGATGGTATTGGTGGTATTCTCGCCATTGGTGTATGCTATGGTACGCTATTTACGGCAATATGCGTTAGCGCTACTTGGCTTTCTTTGGCTCATTTACGATGGGGTCAGTTCGCCGGGTTTAAGTCCGACCGCTTGGTTCTTTTTCTCGCTTGGTGCTTTCTATAGCGTGCATCGGCGGAATTTTGTAGTGGAGACGCGTCCTTTATTACGGGGGGCGGCATTGCTTTATGTGGTTTTGGCTTTAGCGGATCTTCTTTCAAAGGAATTAGGATGGAATGTTTATGTGCATAATGTAGGCATTCTTGTGGGCTGTGTCTTGGCGATCTCTCTTTCTGCGTATGGATTGGAAAAAGCTCTTTGGCGGACTAACTCCTTCTTGGAGGGGGCTAGTTTCTTTGTCTTTGCCTCTCATGTTATCGTGCAGATCTTTATATATCGATTGATATTATGGTTCTTCCGGTCTTCTGCTGAATGGGCGATTATTGGGATTTACTTCGGGGTTGCTTTGGGAGCTATTTTGATCTGCTTGGCTTTCTATGCCATGCTTCGGCGCTTTCTGCCTAGGCTTCTCTCTGCAATCACGGGAGGCCGATAGCTTTCTGTGGGGGTGATGACTTGTCAGTGGGAGGCGCTTTGCTGTGACTATTTGGTCAGGATTGGCGTTTTTCGCTGACAATGCCTTTTTATAGGCAGGGTGAACTGGAGGGAAAGGAGAGCGAAAAAGGTCGGTTTTTACCGGTTTTCGGGTCTGCGGATAGGCATTGTAAGGTTGTTACGATCCAGTTGTAGGGTGTTTACGGCGGCGTTGTTAGTTGCTTTCGACTACGAATGCTATTGTTTTCGGAGCGAAACACTATTGTTTTCGAGTGAAAAGTCTATTGTTTTCGAATAAGAAGTCTATTGTTTGTATGTTTGAGGGTGATAAGAGACGGGAATCCTCGCTAGAATAAAAGCCCCAAAAACGATATATTATTGAAAGATAACTAATTGCGGATTTTTATTCTCAAATATGGAAACCGACTGTACTCTGGGGCGAAATATTCGATTCTCTGGAGCTTTAGAATACAAAATGTCAGAATGTCAAATTGGGCGATCTTCTATTATTAACAAAGGAAATCTCATTATCTTAGGGCAATGTCATAGGTTGTAGAGACGGGGCGTGCCCCGTCTCCCGTATCATGTGCGATGGATTCATGTTTCTTTGGCTATGGATGAAATTTGGTATGGTTGCCTTGTTTTTATCTGAATAATAAGGCTGGATTGGAAATAAATATCTACTTTTGTGCTCTAAAACATTAAAGTAAACGAAAATAGAAAGATGGCTGCAACGAAACGAATGAAACGTGCCTTGGTCTCTGTGTTTCACAAAGACGGGCTGGACGAAATCCTAAAGAAATTGCATAGCGAGGGTGTGAGCTTTGTATCAACAGGTGGTACTCAATCATTTATCGAGTCATTGGGTTTGCCTTGTGATGCGGTAGAGGACTTGACTTCTTATCCGTCTATTTTGGGCGGTCGTGTGAAGACGCTTCATCCGAAGGTATTCGGTGGTATCTTGGCTCGCCGTGAGAACGAGAATGACCAGAAACAATTAGCTGAATATGAGATCCCGGAGATTGACTTGGTTATCGTTGACCTATATCCTTTCGAGGAGACTGTCGCTTCCGGCGCTGAGGAACAAGCAATTATTGAGAAAATAGATATAGGCGGTATCTCTTTGATACGTGCCGCCGCGAAGAACTTCAAGGATGTGGTAATCGTAGCTTCCAAGGCTCAATACCAGCCGTTGATGGATCTTTTGAACGAGAAGGGCGCTGAGACAAGCATCGAGGATCGTAGATGGTTCGCCAAAGAGGCGTTCGCCGTTTCCTCGGGTTACGACTCCGCTATCTTCAATTATTTTGATGGCCGCGAAGGTTCCCATTTCCGTGCAACGGTAGATAGCCCGATGCATTTGCGTTATGGCGAGAATCCTCATCAAGCCGCTAAGTTCTATGGTAAGTTTAACGATATGTTCGATCAAATCCATGGAAAAGAGATTTCTTACAACAACTTATTGGATATCGACGCTGCCGTGAACTTGATCGATGAGTTCGACGAGCTGACGTTCGCTATCTTAAAACATAATAATGCTTGCGGTATCGCTTCCCGCAGTAATGTGGTTGAGGCTTGGAAAGAGGCTTTGGCTGGTGACCCGGTTTCCGCTTTCGGTGGCATCTTGATCACGAATACTACGATTAACAAGGAAGTGGCCGAGGAAATCAACAAGATTTTCTTCGAGGTGATTATCGCTCCGGCTTACGACGCTGACGCGCTGGAGGTACTTCAACAGAAGAAGAACCGTATCATCTTGATCCGTAAGGATTGCAAGACTTGCCCGATGCAGTTCCGTTCTTTATTGAATGGTGTCTTGATGCAGGAGAAGGACTTGAGTATCCAAGGTAAGGCTGATTTGGAGCCTATGACGGATAAGCAGCCGACAGCCTCGGAGGTTGAGGACCTGTTGTTCGCCAACAAAATCGTGAAGAACAGCAAGTCCAACGCGATCACCTTGGTGAAGAACAAGCAGCTTTGCGCCAGCGGTATCGGGCAGACCTCTCGTGTGGACTCTTTGAGACAAGCCATAGAGAAGGCTAAATCATTCGGCTTCGACTTGAATGGCGCCGTGATGGCTTCCGACGCTTTCTTCCCGTTCCCCGATTGCGTTGAGATCGCAGACCAAGCAGGTATCACGGCCGTAATCCAGCCGGGAGGCTCTATCAATGATAAGTTGTCTGTCGAGTACTGTAACCAACATGGTTTGGCTATGGTGAAGACAGGTGTTCGTCATTTTAAACATTAATAATAAGACTAATGGGATTGTTTTCTTTCACACAAGAAGTTGCCATAGATTTGGGTACCGCTAATACCATTATCACGTGTAATGATAAGATGGTGGTAGACGAACCTTCGGTGATTGCTTTGGATGCTCGCTCGGACAAGGTGCTGGCTGTCGGTAAGGTGGCCCGTGAGATGTACGAGAAGACGCACCCGAATATTCGTACCGTACGACCGCTTCGTGAGGGAGTTATCGCGGATTTCTATGCTGCCGAGCAAATGATTCGCGGCTTTATCAAGATGGCGAGCGGAAGGAAGCGCTGGTTTGCTCCGTCCTTACGTATGGTGATCGGTATCCCTTCTGGTAGTACGGAGGTAGAGATACGTGCTGTGCGAGACTCTGCCGAGCATGCCGGCGGACGTGATGTGTACATGGTTTTTGAACCGATGGCTGCCGCTATCGGTGTCGGTATAGATGTCTTGGCTCCCGAGGGTAATATGATCGTGGATATAGGAGGTGGTACTACCGAGATCGCTGTCATATCCTTAGGTGGTATCGTGTCGAATAAATCAATCCGTATGGCGGGTGACGATTTAACAGCTGATATCGTGGAGTATATGCGTCGTCAACACAACGTGAAGGTGAGTGAGCGTATGGCCGAGCGTATCAAGATCAACGTGGGTTCCGCGCTTACGGTATTGGAGGACGCTCCAGAGGATTACGTGGTTCATGGCCCGAATCAGATGACTGCCTTACCGATGGAGGTACCCGTCTCTTATCAGGAGATCGCCCACTGTCTGGATAAGTCTATCTCGAAGATCGAGGCGGCTATCTTGAGCGCCTTAGAGCAAACCCCTCCCGAGTTATATGCCGATATCGTGAAAAACGGTATCTATTTGGCTGGTGGTGGCGCTATGCTTCGCGGTTTGGATAAGCGCTTGCGGGATAAGATGAATATCCAGTTCCATATCGCCGAGGATCCGTTGCATGCCGTGGCTAAAGGTACGGGAGTCGCTTTGAAGAATGTGGAGAAGTTTAATTTCTTAATCCGATAAGAGTAAATAATTGGGAATTGAGAATTGAAAGTTGAAAATTAGCGAGCCGATAGGTTTAGTTCTTTTCAATTTTCAATTCTCAACTTTCAATTTTCAATTCCTATGCGTAAGTTACTAGAATTCCTGATCGGGAAGAGGCATTGGTTTTTGTTCATTCTGCTTGAGGCTATTTCGTTGATGTTGGTCTATCGTAATAACGCATACCAACGGAATATTATATTCAGCTCAGCGAATGTCGTGACAGGATATATCGCCTCGATATCCGGATCTGTTACTTCTTATTTGAATCTTCGGGATATCAATAAGGAGTTATTGGAGCGTAACGGACAGTTGGAATTGCAAATGCTGGATCTGCAAGATCAGTTAGATGCGCTGATTGCGGATACGGTTAGTTTTAAGGGATTCGCGCCGGATTCGACGGAGCAATTTCCTTATTCGTTTGTCGTGGCGGATGTAGTGAACAACAGTGTCACGCATTTGTCCAATTATATTACCGTGAATAAAGGGAAGCTGGATGGGATCATGCCCGATATGGGAGTTGTCTCTGAACGAGGTGTGGTTGGTATCGTATCGACGGTTTCCGATCATTTCTCCGTGATCATTCCGTTGCTGAATCCTAAGTTCCGGTTGAGTTGTAAGGTGTTAGGTAGTAGTTATTTCGGGTCATTAAGCTGGAATGGGCGCAATACGCTGTACGCCAACCTCGATGAGTTGCCGCGTCATGTGGAGTTCCAGAAAGGCGATACGATCGTGACGAGCGGTTACTCCGCCGTATTCCCCTCGGGTATTATCGTAGGTACGGTCGCTGATTTCGAGAAACAACACGATGATAATTTCTATTCATTACAGGTAGAGTTGGCTACGGATTTTCAAGCGTTGAACAACGTGCGTATTATCAAGAATTTCCGTCAGACGGAGCAAATTGGTGTAGAACAAGAGGCGAAAAGAAATGATTAATAATTTACTGCGTGGTTTCATATATTTCGTGGTGTTTGTGTTGATTCAGGTCTTGGTCTTGAACAACATTCATTTCTTGCGGATCGCTACCCCGTTTCTGTATCTCTATTTCATTATTAAGATGCCGGTCGGTAGCTCACGGACGCAAGTCGTTTTCTTCTCTTTCATAGCCGGGGTGGTTATTGATACGTTCAGCAACACACCGGGTATGCATGCGGCCGCCTGTACATTGGCGGGATTTTGCAGGGAGCCGTTAATCCGTGTATTCATGGGGAAAGATTTGCCGGAAGGTATTTACCCGTCTTATAAGACCTTTGGTTTCGGAGGCTTTTTCCGATATGTGTTATCGTTTGTGTTGATACAACATACGACTCTTTTTGTGATTGAGTCGTTGACTTTATTTGACCCGTTGTTTCTGGTTGTCCGTATCCTCTCGAGCGTGGTGATGACAACCTTATTGATTTGTACGGTAGAAGCATTCAATATAGAGTCTCAGAAAAGTGGAGAATAATACCAAGTATGAGTTTGAGAACAGGCGCTATGTCTTAGGTGGGGCGGTGATCCTGTTGGTTATCATCTTTATTATCCGTTTGTTCATCCTTCAGGTGGTCGACAACGATTATAAAGCTTGGGCGGATAGTAACGCTTTCTTGAAAAAAACCTTATATCCTTCCCGAGGTATGATGTACGATCGTAATGGTAAATTATTGGTCTATAACCAGCCCGCTTACGACGTGATGCTTATCATGCGTGAGATACAGCCTTTCGATACCCTCGATTTCTGTGATGTGCTGGGCATCACGAAAGAGCAATTCCTCAAACGTATAGCGGATATTAAGAACCGGCGGTTAAATCCCGGTTATTCTTCCTATGTCCCTCAAGTATTTATGAACCAGCTTTCCGCGCAGGAATATGGCGTGTTGCAGGAGAAGTTATACAAATTTCCCGGCTTCTATATCCAGAATCGCACGATCCGCCAATACGAGTATCCCAATGCCGCTCTTGTGCTGGGAAATATCGGCGAGGTAAACCGGAAAGATATAGAGAATGACGCTTATTATACACAAGGCGATTACTCCGGCAGGACCGGGATCGAGCAATCGTACGAGGAATATTTGCGGGGCGTGAAAGGAGTCGAGATCCTGTTGCGTGACGCTCACGGACGTATCAAGGGGCGATACGAGGAAGGCAGGCACGATATCCAGCCGGAATCCGGCAAAAACTTGAAATTATCCTTGGATATGGACTTGCAGGCTTATGGGGAGAAGTTAATGCAGAATAAATTAGGGGGTATCGTGATGATAGAGCCGGAGACAGGGGAGGTACTTTGTATGGTTTCCGCTCCTACATATGATCCGAGTATCTTGATCGGGCGCCAGCGGGGAAAGAACTACGTGGCTTTGCAGAAGGACCCGTTGAAACCTTTATTCAACCGCCCGCTCATGGCGCAATATCCTCCCGGATCTACATTTAAACCGACTCAAGGTTTGATCTTCTTGCAAGAAGGGGTGATTACTCCGGAAACTCAATATACCTGTGCGCATGGATATACCTTCCGGGGAGGTAAGCCGGCTTGTCACGGGCATCCGTCTCCTCTGAATCTGGTCGGGGCGTTGGCGACCTCTTGTAACTCTTTTTTCCCTTGGGGATTGCATGATATGATCGACAGCCGGAAGCGATATCCGTCGGTACAGGAGGCTTTTGAGGTTTGGAAGAATTATATGGTTTCTATGGGGTATGGCTATAAGCTGGGAATCGATCTTCCGGGGGAGAAGCGAGGGTTCATTCCGAATAGTAAGTTCTACGATAAGGTGTACCGGGGACGTTGGAATTCCAGTACGGTTATCTCGATCGCTATCGGTCAGGGTGAGATATTGGCTACGCCTTTGCAAATCTGTAATTTGGCGGCTACTGTCGCTAATCGGGGATATTATATTACTCCGCATGTCGTGAAAGAGATTCAAGACACCCCGCTGGATACATTATATAGTAAGAGGCATTATACATCGGTGGATACGCATTATTATAGTTATATTGCCGAGGGTATGCGAGGGGCTGTTACGGGAACCGCTTATGGTGGAACCTGTCGTGGGGCGGCTTTACCGGATATCGAGGTTTGTGGAAAGACGGGAACGTCGGAGAACCCGCATGGTAAGGACCATTCTATTTTTATGGGATTCGCTCCTTATCAAAAGCCGAAGGTCGCCATTGCCGTGTTTGTGGAAAACGCCGGATTCGGTGCTACCTATGCGGTGCCTATCGGTAAATTGATGTTGGAGAAATATTTGAAAGGAGAAATATCCGAGGCTAACAAGGCGACGGAGGAATATATTATGAATGCCGTAATACTACCGAACAATGCGCTATAGGAAAACGGAAATATGGAAGTCGGTAGACTGGATTACTATTTTGTTGTATTTGATTATGGTAATCGCCGGTTGGTTTAGTATTTGTGGGGCGAGCTACGAGTTTGATAACGTTGGCTTGTTCGATCCGTCGGGTCGTCCGGGGATGCAGATGATTTGGATCGGTACCTCACTCGCCCTTATTTTCGTCATATTGATGCTGGAAAGTGACTTCTTCGATATATTCGCCTATCTGATCTATGCGTGCGTGATCGTATTGTTGATCGCCACTATATTTTTAGCACCTAATATCAAGGGATCGCATTCTTGGCTCGTATTGGGACCTATCCGTTTGCAACCAGCGGAGTTGGCTAAGTTCGCTACCGCTTTGGCCGTGGCGAAGTTTATGAATGGCTATGGCTTTAAGCTAACGACGGTCAAGAATTTCTCAATCACTTTGTTCTTGATCTTCTTGCCGATGGTTTGTATTCTTTTACAGAAAGAGACGGGGTCGGCATTGGTTTACTTGGCATTCTTCCTGATGTTATACCGGGAAGGAATGACTGGATATATTTTGTTGATAGGAGTTTGTGCGGTCGTCTTTTTCGTTACGGGAATGAAATATTCAGAGGTGATGGTGGGTATTACCCCATTGGGTGAATTAATCGTCTCTTGCCTTGTCTTATTAATAACCATGGGATTAGTTGGGAATGTCCGTAAGGATTATATAAGCGTTAAGATCATGCTTGGGGGAATTGCTTCGATATTCTTGATCGGGTATGTCGTTTCTTTGTTTGTCCCGGTAAACTTCGCTTGGATATCGATAGGCTTGGTAGGAGCCGCATCAATCTATTTATTCTATTTATCCATTCGAAACTGGGTATGGCATTATGCGTTAATCGCTCTGTTCGCTTTAGGTTCTATCGGTTTCCTATTTTCTGTGGATTATGTGTTTAATGACATATTGGAACCTCACCAACAAATTCGTATTAAAGTCTCTTTAGGCTTGGAGGATGATCCTAGCGGGGCGGGGTATAATGTGAATCAATCCAAGATCGCTATCGGTTCCGGAGGATTATCCGGAAAAGGATTCTTGAATGGGACGCAGACCAAATTGAAGTATGTGCCGGAACAGGATACGGATTTTATCTTTTGTACGGTAGGCGAGGAGCAAGGCTTTTTGGGAGCCTCTGCCGTATTGATCGTATTCGGACTTTTTATTCTTCGTCTGATTGTATTGGCGGAGCGGCAAGATAATGCTTTCGGGCGAGTCTATGGCTATAGCGTAGCCTCCATATTCTTTTTCCATCTGGCGATTAATGTCGGCATGGTAACGGGATTGACTCCGGTTATCGGGATTCCCTTGCCTTTCTTTAGCTATGGAGGTTCCTCGCTTTGGGGATTTACGATCTTATTGTTTATTTTTCTTCGTTTGGACGCTTCTCGGAAGGAGCGTTAATGGAAGAAGGTAAGACCCGTAAGCCGATTTCCTGAATGCCCGGAAGTTGGTCGTTACGCATCCCCTGCCGGAAGCTAAAGGTATATTGCCCTTTAACGGGGAAATAGTAAGCAGACCGTATCGGGAAACTGGATTGAAACAGGGAGATCCCGTCCCCATACCATTTCCCAAACTCATCAGCTAACATACATTCGATCGTATCCCTTTTTAAAGGACCTATCGGAAGTTCCTCGCTGCAAAATACCCATAGGTTCTGATACGGATACATATTATTGTTCCGTACTTCCAAGGTTAGGTCGTACGGAACCGATATATCCTCAATCAAGAAAGTGAAATAGTACTCCTTATTCTTCTCCCACGAGGTGTTCTGGATAGCTTGATACTGATCGTATACAGCTTCATTCTCGCAAGAGAAGCATAAGAAGCATGTTACACAGGCAGCAATGAACTTTTTAAGCCTCAGGCTTTGTCTCTGGTCTATTCTCCGTTTTATCAGGTCTGGCCTGTTTGATCGGTTGCTGAGGTTTGTCATTATTCGCAGGCTTGTCATTGTTGGATTGCTTATCGTTATTAGCTCTCGGCCTTTGTTTCGGGCGATTGTTTCGGTTGTTCTCCCTGTTATTATCACGGTTGTTCTCCCGATTCTCCCGACTGTTTTCCCGGCTATTATCTTTGTTATTCTCCCGGTTATTCTCTCTGTCCCGGTTATTCTCACGATTGCTATTCCTATTATTTCCTCCGTTGCGGCGATTATTGCCACCGGCTCCGTTTCCTCCGTTGTTCTTATTCTCAGAAACAGGTGCGTCGGTGTTGGTAACTGCCGTCGCGGTGGTGTTAGCTCCGTTCCCGTTTCCATTGTTCTCGCCATTATTCTTGTTGGCAGGACGTTTTTTCTTTTTCTTTTTAACAGAGTCGAAACGTGTGACGCTTTCTTGCCCAAGAATATCTTGAGCGTCTCGTTTCGGTGGTTGTGGCTTCGTATCCGCCTCTAGAGATATCGGCTTCATGCCTTTCTTATTCATGTTAATGACATCGAAAGCACGGCTTGCCGGAATCGTGATAAGATTAGCCGCAAATGATTTATCCGTAGAATAGGTAATTTCCCGTTTGAAAATATCCGTCTTGAAATGATAGTAATTATTATCTTTGGTTTCCAAGACAATCTCCCGGGAAGGAAGGCGTTTCTGGGCTTCCACATATGTATCTACCTCATAATTGATACAACATTTCAATTTAGCGCATTGTCCGGCCAATTTCTGGGGATTCATGGAAATATCTTGATAACGGGCAGCTCCGGTAGCGACCGATACAAAACTTGTCATCCAACTGGAACAGCAAAGTTCTCTACCGCAAGGGCCGATACCACCGATACGTCCGGCTTCTTGACGAGCACCGATCTGCTTCATCTCGATACGAACACGAAAAGCCTCCGCTAGCACTTTAATTAGTTGACGGAAATCTACACGTTCATCCGCTATATAATAAAAGATCGCCTTATTACCGTCACCTTGATACTCTACATCACCGATTTTCATATTCAATCCTAAATCGGCTGCGATTTGCCGCGAGCGAATCATAGTGGCATGTTCCTTTGCTTTCGCTTCCTCATATTTCTCGATATCGGTCGGTTTTGCCTTTCGGTAAATCCGTTTTGGCTCAGCTTCCGTGCGCACGTTGTTCTTCTTCATTTGCAGCAGAACCAATTTACCCGTTAAAGAAACCGTACCGATATCATGACCGGGACTTGCCTCTACGGCTACTATATCACCTTTTTCCAAAGGTATTTTAGCACTATTCAAGTAATACCCTTTGCGGGTATTTTTAAATTGAACCTCTACGAAATCAGTCGAGCCTTCCGCGTCGGGTACATCGCACAACCAATCATAGGTATTCAGTTTATTGTTTTGCCTTTTGCTGCAACCTTTGCAGCCCATATGGCTACTTCCTTTATCTAATATGAAATCCATTTATTTTTAATTTGTAAGAGGGCCATCGACATAACCGCCCAATTTATCTAAATATGCAAAAATAGTGATTTATTCCCATTCAAAATCATAGTTATGATTTTTTCAGTTATAAAAAAAGACCCGAAGATAGGTGTTATACCTAACCTTCGGGCCTTTTCTTATATATTTACACGATTAGTCTACCAACCCATGGCTCTTGAATACCTTGTGGATTGTCTCCAAAGCGTAATCTAGTTGCTCTTTCGTGTGGGTAGCCATAAGGGAGAAGCGGATCAGTGTATCCTCGGAAGCAACTGCGGGAGCTACTACCGGGTTTACGAAGATTCCGGCCTCAAATAATTCTTTTACGATAAGGAATGTCAAGTCGTTGTCACGGATAAACAACGGGATGATCGGGGTAGAAGTATGTCCGATCTCACAACCCATGTTACGGAAACCATCCAATGCGTAATGAGTCAAATCCCATAAATGTTGGATACGTTCCGGTTCGCTTAACATGATATCTAATGCCGCGTTCGCTGCGGCAGTAGCGGCAGGCGTATTGCTTGCGCTAAAGATATAGGAACGGGAGTGGTGACGTAAGTAATTGATAACCGGTTCGTCCGATGCGATAAAACCACCGATAGAAGCGAAAGACTTACTGAAAGTTCCCATGATCAAATCAACATCGTTCGTAACGCCGAAGTGATTACAAGTACCGCGGCCATGATCACCGAATACACCGATACCATGAGCCTCGTCAACCATTACACTTGCGTTATATTTCTTTGCGAGAGCTACGATTTCCGGTAATTTAGCGACATCACCTTCCATGCTGAAGACACCGTCGATAACGATAAGTTTCACCTTGTCTGGCTCGCATTTCTGGAGTTGTTTCTCCAAGGAGTCCATATCGTTATGCTTGAATTTCAATTTCGTGGAGAAAGAAAGACGATGTCCTTCGATAATGGATGCATGATCCAACTCATCCCAAAGGATATAGTCCTCACGTCCGGTGATACAGGATACAACACCTAGATTAACTTGGAAACCTGTAGAGTATACGATGGCGTCTTCTTTACCAACAAATTCTGCTAAACGTTTTTCCAACTGGAGGTGTAAGTCCAACGTTCCGTTTAAGAAACGTGAGCCGGCACAACCTGTACCATACTTTTTAATGGCCTCGATCGCTGCTTCTTTTACTTTAGGATGATTGGTTAATCCTAAGTACGCATTAGAACCAAACATCAAGACTTTCTTCCCGCTGATTAGAACTTCCGTGTCCTGATCGCTCTGGATTTCCCTGAAGTAAGGATAGATTCCCATTGCCATGGCTCTTTGAGGAGCGTCGTACTTTGCTAGTTTCTCTTGTAAAAGTTTCATATTATTATAAAAGAGAATGATTTATCTCGCTATTTATTTATTCTAATAAAGAACACAGGTTCGCCGCGCACATAATCCCATGTTTCGGCAAATCCAGCCGCAAAAGTAGTAAAAAAATAACTTATAGTAGTCGAAATGCTTTAAAAGTTTTATAAAAGCATTATTTTTGTCCTCTCAAATAAAAAAGAAGAAGTGAGGATGAGCGAACGGGATATAAAAGTACAAGCTATCATAAACCCTATATCAGGTGTAGGGTCGAAGCGCAAGATACCTAAGATGATCGAAGGGATCTGCTCGAAAAAGAACTGTTCGTTAAACATTTCTTTTACAGAGTATGCAGGCCATGCCAGCGAGTTGACTCGGCAAGCCATAGAGGAGGGAGCTGAATATATTTTGGCGGTAGGCGGTGACGGGACGGTGAATGAGATAGCGAGAGCTATGATCCATTCGAACGCGATCTTAGGTATCATCCCGAAAGGTTCGGGCAATGGCTTAGCTAGAGAATTGCACATACCGATGGACGTGAAAAGAGCTATCGATCTGATCGCGAAAGGGCATGTTACGACGATAGATTGCTGCCGGGCGAACGGACAGGTCTTTTTCTGTACCTGTGGAGTCGGTTTTGATGCCGCCGTCAGCCAGAAATTCGCGAATGAGAAACGGCGCGGCTCTCTTACTTATATAAAGAATACGATAGAGGAGTATCTGAGCTATAAGCCTGAGCCTTATGAATTGGTGGTGGATAATCAGACGATCAAGGAGAAGGCGTTTCTAGTCGCTTGCGCGAATGCTTCGCAATATGGTAATAACGCGTTTATCGCTCCGCACGCGAATATACAGGACGGACGGATGGACGTTACGATCTTATCCCCTTTTATGCCATTGGATATCGCTCCTTTGGCCATTCAATTGTTTACCAAACAGATTGATCGGAATAGTAAGATTAAGACGATGAAAGCCCAGCAAGTCACGATTATTCGCCAACATCCGGGCGTGATGCACTTGGATGGAGAACCGATCATGGCAGATCGCCGTATCGATATTACGGTGGAACCAAAGGCCTTACATGTGTTGACTCCGGAGGTTGTGTCTTTCACCAAGGAGGTACATAATTTATTTGACGAGGTAACTCGCTTCTTCGATAAAAAACTTCCTTACATTTTCAAGTAAAAGTCTTTAGCTATAGCGGTGAATTCATCGCTATATCGATGCCGCTCGATTTCTAGGGTCAGATGAGACGACTTGGACTTTGCTACCGGCGTCGCTGAGAGTTCTATTAATAAACGCTTAGGAGGGGCATCCGGGATGGGGGAAACGTGGGTTTCTCTCGATGGAGACAAAGACTCTTCTCGAGCGAGGTCTATTAAAGACTCCCGTTGATCAAAGGGAAGCACCAAGGCGATATTTCCTTCGGCTGCCAACAGTTTGCGGCTATCACGCAATAAATCCGGGAGTGATAGAGTATCCGTATGCCGGGCTAGATTACGTTTAGTATCCGGGCATTTCAATGAATCAATAAAATAGGGTGGGTTGGATACGATCAAGTCATATTTGATATTCTCATCCGGCATATATTCGGAGAGCGAGGTTTGATAGACTTGTATCCGGTTGGCGAAAGGCGATTTCGCGATGTTTTCCCGAGCTTGTAAACATGCGTCTGAATCTATATCGATAGCGTCTAGGATCGCGGTGCTACGCTGCGCCAGCATGAGGGCGATCAATCCCGTTCCGGTTCCCACATCCAAAATCCTTTGACACCTCTCTATGCTAGCCCACGCCCCAAGCAAAACGCCATCCGTTCCGACTTTCATGGCACATTTATCGTGCCATACCGTAAATTTCTTGAATTGAAAATAAGGATTTGCCATATCTCTATTGATTGTATGTCGCGAAATTAGTAAGAATTGAATGAAAAGCTGTAACTTTGGCACGTTTATTGTATTAACATATACAATGATGAATGTATATATGAAAGAAAAGACGAGAGTATTTTGCCAGAATTCGTTTGATGACTTGGATGACAATATTGGTATCGTAATGCCAATTCTTACAGAATGCGATGTAGATGAGGATTTCACAGAAGGAATAGAGAAAGTTGGAGACACTATACCCATTCTTCCGTTAAGGAATATGGTACTCTTTCCGGGTGTTGCCTTGCCGGTGATTATCGGGCGTCCTAAATCGATGCGCCTGATCAAAGAGGCTGTACATAAAAAGAGTTTGATCGGAGTTGTTTGCCAGAAAGAGATGGATACGGAAGATCCGGTTTTAGAGGATTTATATACTACCGGGGTAATCGCTGATATCGTTCGTGTCTTAGAGATGCCGGATGGTAGCACTACTGTTATTCTTCAAGGTAAGAAACGCTTTGAATTGAATGAGTTGACCGAGACAGATCCGTATCTTTCTGGTAAGATCACCGTGTTGGAGGACACGAAGCCGGACAAGACAGACCGCGAGTTCGAGGCTTTGATCTCAACGATCAAGGATTTGACCATCAAGATGCTTGGGGCCGTGGCTGAACCTCCCCGGGATTTGATCTTCTCGATCAAGAATAATAAGAATGTCTTGTATGTGGTCAATTTCTCTTGTAGCAATATACCGAGTGGATCGGCCGAGAAACAGCAATTGTTATTGATCGGGGATTTAAAAGAGCGTGCGTATCGGTTACTTTTTATCTTGAACCGCGAGTATCAGCTGGTGGAGTTGAAAGCTTCCATCCAGATGAAGACACATGAGGATATCAATCAACAACAAAAAGAATATTTCCTTCAACAGCAAATCAAGACCATTCAAGAGGAATTGGGCGGGAATATCAATGAGTTGGAGATAAAAGAATTACGGGAGAAAGCCAGTCGTAAGAAATGGCCTGCCGAGGTAGCGCAGGTCTTTGAGAAGGAATTGCGAAAATTGGAACGATTGCATCCGCAATCTCCGGATTATTCCGTACAGACGCAATATGTCCAGAATATCGTTAACTTGCCGTGGAACGAGTATAGTAAGGACAATTTCAACTTGTCTCATGCCCAGAAGGTCTTAGATCGTGATCATTATGGTTTGGAGAAGGTGAAAGAGCGTATTATCGAGCATCTGGCGGTATTGAAGCTGAAAGGGGATATGAAATCTCCGATTATCTGTTTGTACGGTCCTCCGGGAGTCGGCAAGACTTCATTGGGGCGTTCCATCGCAGAGGCTTTGCGCCGCAAATATGTACGTGTTTCTTTAGGTGGATTGCACGATGAGGCCGAGATCCGCGGACATCGTCGTACCTATATCGGCGCTATGTGCGGACGTATCATCCAGAATATACAGAAGGCGGGAACATCGAACCCTGTCTTTATCTTAGATGAGATCGATAAGATCACGAATGATTTCAAGGGGGATCCGGCATCCGCTTTATTGGAGGTCTTGGACCCGGAGCAGAATAACGCGTTTCACGATAATTATCTGGATATCGATTACGATTTAAGCAAGGTAATGTTTATCGCTACCGCTAACAATTTGAATACGATTTCCCAGCCGTTGCTGGATCGTATGGAACTGATCGAGGTGAGCGGTTATATCATGGAGGAGAAGGTAGAGATCGCAGCGAAGCATCTCGTGCCTAAGCAGATGGATGTACACGGCTTGAAGAAAGGTTCCGTGAAATTCCCCAAGAAAACCTTACAAGTGATCGTTGAAGCCTATACACGCGAGAGCGGTGTCCGGGAATTGGATAAGAAAATCGCCAAAATCATGCGTAAGCTAGCCCGTAAGGTTGCTAGCGATGAGCCTATCCCGACTAGTATTAAGCCGGAGGATTTGTATGAATATCTAGGGGCGGTCGAATATTCCCGCGATAAATATCAAGGGAATGACTATGCCGGCGTGGTTACGGGATTAGCTTGGACGGCTGTTGGTGGTGAGATTCTTTTCGTGGAGTCGAGCTTAAGTAAAGGTAAGGGATCAAAGCTTACTTTGACCGGGAATCTGGGGGATGTGATGAAAGAGTCTGCCATGTTGGCACTTGAGTATATCCATGCGCATGCGGCTCAGTTTAATATCAACGAGGAGTTGTTCGAGAACTGGAATGTGCATGTCCACGTACCGGAGGGGGCGATCCCGAAAGACGGACCGAGTGCCGGAATAACGATGGTGACTTCTCTTGTCTCCGCCTTTACTCAGCGTAAGGTGAAAAAGAACTTGGCTATGACCGGCGAGATTACGTTGCGTGGCAAAGTGCTTCCCGTAGGTGGTATCAAGGAGAAGATCTTGGCGGCTAAACGTGCTGGGATCAAGGAGTTGATTCTTTGCAAGGAGAATGAGAAGGATATCAATGAGATTAAACCGGAGTATTTGAAAGGCTTGGTGTTCCATTATGTGAGTGACATTCAACAGGTGGTGGATCTGGCGTTGCTGAGAGAAAAGGTGGATAATCCATTGTTTTAATAACGACTTTTTATGCATATATTGGTGTGGGCTTATACGTATATACGTGTAGGCCCATATTAATATCGGCGTAAGCCTATACGTATATACGTGTGGGCCTATGCCGATATAGGTGTTTTTAAAGGAAGAGTATGCCTTTATTTAGAGCATTTCTGTAGGAATTCCAAGCTGTTGCGTATCTCTTGGATATCGGATTTGAAATCATCGTACTCAATGGAGATAAGCCCGTTGAAATGCTGACGCTTCAGCTCGTTGACGAACGCTTTTACCGGTAAGATCCCGGTTCCCCATGTGGCGTCTTCCATCTTGTCGGTGAGGTCTTTCAAATGCGCCACCTTGATGCGTCCGGATAATTTCTGGAGATTCTTGAGCGGATCTTCACCCACCCGTTTCCAATGGCCGATATCGGCGCATACTCCCATCAAGGAAGAACGGCCTTTCAGCGCTTTCTCTGCCACCTCGGCACTTGCGTAAATGCATGGACTCGGATGGTTATGGATCGCTACCTCCATATCGTACTTCTTGGCGAGGGATTCGATGTAGTCCAACTGGTTTAACTCCGGTTCGACAGTCACGATATGCGCGCCTATTTTATGAGCGAACGCAAAGAACTTATCCCATTCCTCGTTAGTCCCATAAGAGGCTACACCAAAGGCGATCGGCTTGATTCCCCTTTTCTTGAACTCATGGCGTAATAAAGCGCAGTCATCATCGCTCAAGTCGTAATTTAAATACGTCTCTTTTGGGAATGGAGCGCCCAATTCTTGGAAAAAGAAAGCTTCCGCATACCCCATGCCCAGTTGCTGGGTCTTATCCAAGGTCTCCATCAACGTAAGATTGTGGAAAGTCCAAGTCTGTATACCCACCTTCCAGTCCGCTTTTTGCGCCGCCAGCTGTACGGCCTGCCCAAGGAGCATGACCGTACATAGTGCTAATATAATATATCGTTTCATACTTATACCGGCATTTCCGGAAGGCTCCAGCCTTCACGATAGGTATGTCTGATATATTCGTTGGCAGCCTCTAGCGCATTGAACTCCGCGTATTTCGTATCGAAATAGGGGTGACCGTCTATCACCTTGAAATCATCGCTGGTTACGATCTTCAATACGTCGGAAGAGGATATATTGGTGAAACGCATGTTTTGGGCGTCCCACATCAATTTCTTGTTCAAGCCTTGCAGACGGATCGCCAATACGCCTAATAACACCATCTCGTTGAATGGTCCGGAATAAGCGAAGTTGGAAGTTCCTTCCACACGGTTCTCCGGCGATTCTTTACAAGCACGGATCCAGTCTTGCTCATGGAAACCGTCAAAGTATCCGGTAGCGTTCGGGATACGGCGCAAATAGGGGGTTACTTGAGGTACACGGCCGGATAATAACCGGGAGTTGAAACCTCCGCAATCGCAGATCAACGTGTCTTTAGTACCTACGAAGATACATCCACCCAAACCGTCACGCATCATATCTACGCCATCCGGTAATAAGTCCGGACGCTGAGGAAGCATACCGCCATCGTACCAATATACTTTCACTTCCGGCAAGGCTACCTTTGGAAGATTGTCACGAGCCGGGAAGCGGAATTCTACCACCTCCGATTGAGGAGCGGATTCCGTATTGATCTGGGTAGAACGGCCTTGTACACGATCCGGATAACCTAACTTCAAGGATTGGTAAACCGGATCGAGCACGTGGCAAGCCATATCTCCGAAAGCTCCGGTTCCGAAATCCCACCATCCACGCCAGTTCCAAGGGGTATAGATCTCATGGAACGGACGCATGGCGGCCGGGCCGATAAATAAGTCCCAATTCATCGTCTTCGGACAACGTTGTTTTTCGGTTGGGCGCTGTAATCCTTGCGGCCAGATCGGACGGTTGGTCCATGCGTGTACTTCTTTTACTTCACCGATCTCTCCGTTCCAGATCCATTCGCATAATTGACGTACACCATCGCCGGAGTTCCCTTGGTTACCCATCTGGGTCGCTACCTTATATTTAGCGGCGAGTTTTGTCAATAAACGGCTCTCGTAAACGGAGTGGGTAAGCGGCTTTTGGCAATATACGTGCTTCCCCATTGTCAAGGCCGTGGCCGCGATCGTGGCATGAGTATGGTCCGGAGTAGCTACCATGACACCGTCGATCTGGTCGCCCAACTCATCGAACATCTTTCGCCAGTCCCAATAACGTTTAGCGTCCGGGAATTCCTCGAAGCAGTTCTTCGCATATTTCCAGTCGATATCGCAAAGCCCGATGATGTTCTCGGTTTTCATGCCGACCAAGTTCGGGTGGCCTTTACCACCGATACCGATACCGACAATATTCATTGTATCACTTGGTGCCTTATGGCCTAATCCAGCGATCGTTTTAGAGGGGACGATTGTTAGACCAGCTGCCGCTACGGCTGCTTTTTTCAGAAAATCTCTTCTTGATTCCATGTTGTATAATTTGTTTTTTAGTAGTTACTGTTAGAAATTGAAACAGGAGGTTACCATTCTATGATCCGAAGGGTAAGGGGAGACTACCACGTCCGAGGTGGCCTCGCTTTCGCCTGTGATAAATGAGTCTGTTACCTTACATCCGGAATATAGTACGAAATCCAGACGGTCTAGTATTTCTTGTTCGCTAGGAACGGGAGTCCATGTATAGCCGGGTGTGGAGACCTCGTCCGGATGGATTGTCCGGTAGGAGTCGTTCATCCCGATCTCAGAGAAAGCCTTGGTTGCCGGCCACTCCACCTTGATCTTGTGGATACCGGCATCGGCGGCCCGTTGTGTCCAGTCCAAGAAAGAAGGCTCGTTAAAATCTCCTGTTAAAAAGACAGGATAACCTTCTTTCATGACTTGCTGTATATCCTTTTGATAACGAGTTACTTCTTCACGCCGGGCCTCGTTGGCGAACCGGACAGCTTCTTCCTCGGTATCGATAAACGGATAATCGCCATAAGGAATCCCATTCAATTGATAAGGTTGATACGGAATATAATATAGATGGCAATTAAACATCCAGCAGAATTTGTCTTTGCCTACTTGTATCTTCACCCCGTAGCGGGAAGCCGTACTGTCGACGACCGGATAACGAGATAAGATATAATGTCCCTCCCCTTGGTTGAAAAGGTGGAAACCTAGGGATTCCGCGATTTCCGGTACATGATCGTGCTTGATGCCGTCTTCTTCATAGATATGCCCTTCTTGGATTCCTACGATATCCGTCTGGCTAGCCTCGATCACTTTCGCTGTCTGGCTAGGGGGAAGCTTTCCCCCTAGGGTATTCAACCAAATATTGAAACTGCTGACTTTTACCGTTGCCGGCTTGTCGCTACATGCGCTCAATGCACAACAAAGTATGGCTACGCAGCATAAAATTTCACTTATCTTCCTCATGTTTCTCTGGTATTTACAGGAACAAATATATTAAATGTCCCGTTCTTTTCACTACTAAGACTTCTTAATTTATTTTACCATCGGCCAAGGAAACTTCGATACAAGCTGGATGCGTTGACCTGTAGCTTGTGATTTTCGGGCGGCCTCGATAATCTCTAATACGTGTAACGCATGCTCGACATTTATACGTGGTTCCGTGTTTAATGCCATGTGTTTGCTGATATCGGAAGCACCTTCTTGCCAAACATAGCCATTGGTGTCCGGAACGAAACGCTGGGGTACCGGATGATCCATCGTCGATAAGTCCACCCCGTTCGGTGCCCAGTCGTAACCTACCATATGCATATTGCCGTGTGAACCGTATAAGGAGATCGTCGCTTTCTCCTGTCCTTTACCTAAATGTCCGTATGGATCGAAATAGTTGAAACCACACTCGATATGAGAAAGGACTCCCTTTTCGTGTTCCATGATAATCATGGCATTATCTTCTTCTCGAACTTTGATCTTGCCCTTATCGTCTACGGTTCTCTCCGGGGTTACGATTGTAGTCATGGCAACAACGGATTTAGCCGGTCCCAATAATCCGGTTAGGGTAGCGATATTATAAACTCCTAAGTCGGGCATACTGCCACCTAGCGGTTCGTAGAAGAAAGCGGACCAAGAAGGACCTTCATGTCCGTAATGTCCGTGCGCGCATGCCAGATTACCTAGGGTTCCTTTATTGATTTGTTCGGCCATAAAGGCAAATTGAGGACTGTTTACAACGGCAGGCGCACCCCAGATACGAAGCCCCTTGCTAGTAGCGAGATCGTATAATTCTTTGCCTTCCTTATAGGAATTCGCCAAAGGTTTCTCGCTCCAGACATTTCTTCCCGCCATTAAAGCCTTACGGTTCAACTCTCCGTGAACCTGCATATCGGTCAATGTAAGCATCAAGTCGAACTTGGAACCGCTAAGCATATCATCGATATGCTTGTACCATTTAGGTATATTATATTGCTTGGCCGCCTTTTGAGCACGATCCGGTTTGATATCGCAACAAGCCACGATTTCTACATACGGGCATTTCGATATATGGGGAAAATATTGGGTAGATACACTTCCGCAACCGATAACGGCTACTTTCACCTTTTTACCTTCCGATTCGAATTTCTCCGCATAGGCGGAAAGGGGTGATAGTAGTGACGCGAGACTTGCCGCGGCCGATACTTTAAAGAATTCTTTTCTATTCATGGCATTGATTTCTAAATACAATTAATCTAAATCCTTAATCTTTACATTCTTGAAATATACTTTACTTCCATGGTCCTGAAAACAAAGTTTACCGGTGGTAGAGATACCGTAATCGGGGAAAGCTTCCCATTTACCGCTATAACGACGCATCTTCCAATCTTCGGACCCTTCTTGGAAAGAGAATAGTTTTTCTCCGTTCAGCCAGTGCTCAACATATCCATCCTTGTAAAGTACCATAGAGGAGTTCCATTCTCCCGGAGGGTTCACCTGTTTGGTTTCCGGTACATACATAGCGTAGTTGCAACCCGTTTTCTGCCAGTCTTCCAATCCCTCTTTTCCGGTCTCGCTGACCCAAGGATAGTTATCGTCATCGATCAACTGGTATTCCGGGCCGGTTTCAAAAGGAGCTTTGTACTTAGGCCCTTCTTGTACGTGATATAAGAATCCTGAGTTTCCTTGCGCCCCGATTTTCCAATCCCATTTGATCTGGAAATTATGGTAGTTCTTAACGGTAACGATATCGGTACTTACCTTGATCGTAGTATCCGCTATCACGTCACCACCGTTTCCGTAGCCGACGATCACCCCGTCTTCTACCTGCCATCCCTTGACATCACCCCCGTTGAACATTTTCCAACCGGTAAAATCCTTGCCATTGAATAATAAGGTATAGCCTTCCGCTTTTTCTTCCTCAGTCAATACATTATCTTTTACTTCCGTGGATGAGGAACGACTTCCACATGCAACCATACACATCCCGTAAATGGTTACTAGAAAAATAGATACGATCTTTTTCATATATTAGAATATTTAGTTTAATTATCTCCTTATGATAACGCCATTTGATATGGTTTATTTGTTCATTGGCAAAAATACTGCACATAAAGGATTTGGATAATAGAGTATCTAGCTAAAAAAAATGGATTATCTTTGCGTTATTCAGTAACCATCTAAAAGTTCTGGTTTATGGCGAAAATAAAGCATGGTTTTTCCGGTCAGCGATTGATTGTCTATCCTTTCTACGTTATAGAACAAGCGTTGAACAACCCGTTAGTCGCGGACTTGGTCGTACACTCTATGGGGTATTTTCCGAAGGCGGAAAGCCATTATATTGATCGTGCGTCCGGTTGTGGAGAGTATCTTTTAATTTATTGCACCAAAGGAGAGGGCTGGTACGTGTTGGATGGAAAACGATATGTCGTACCCGAGAATCATTTTTTCATCCTCCCGGCAGAGAAGCCCCATCAATATGGTTCGAGCGAGCATGATCCTTGGTATATTTATTGGGCACATTTTAAAGGGAAAAAGGCGAAGTATATCAGCGATCAACTGCAAGGGGTGATCCCGATCGACATGGATGATAATTCCCGTATCGGCGATCGTATCGCTTTTTTTGATGAACTATTGAATGTGTTGGAGAGTGGGACGGATGAGGCTACGGTTAATTACGTCAATTTAAGTTTTAATCATTTGATCGCCTCTTTCCTCTATGTGAAGACGTATAGGGAGGCTAAATTCTCCAAAAGCAAGGCGGAGAATACGTTCTTTATTAGTTTGGCGACCCACTTCATGACGGAGAATCTGGAGAATAAATTGACATTAAAGGAATTGGCCTCTCATTTCGGCTATTCGGAATCTTATATGTACAGGCTTTTCTTCAAGGAAACCGGTTATGCTCCGATGAATTATTTCTTGCATATGAAAATAGACCGGGCTTGCCAGCTATTATTACATACGAATATGAAGATCAATCAAGTCGCCTTGAAACTGGGCTTTGACGATCCCTACTATTTCAGCCGTATCTTTAAGAAGATAGTAGGGACATCACCCAAGGATTACCGGCACTCGTTACCGAAGTGAGATATTTACGATGAACCTAAACGGGAATTTAGGGCTGCCCTAAACGAGGGCTTAGGGATACCCTAAACGGGAGCTTAGGGCTGGCGGTATTTATTCCGGTCGGCTTCCGTTATTTCCCGGATTACACGGCAGGGATTGCCGGCAGCTATAACATTGGCCGGAATATCTTTGGTTACGACGCTTCCTCCGGCGATTACCGTGTTATCGCCAATGGTCACCCCGGGAAGGATACAGGCTTGCGCACCGATCCATACGTTATCGCCGATAGTCACGGGAAAAGCGTATTCCAAACCCTCATTACGTTGCTTTACGTCAAAAGGGTGGCCGGCGGTATAGATGCCTACGTTCGGGGCGATGAATGCGTTATTGCCGATACGAACTTTCGCTCCATCCAAGATAACGAGATTCACGTTGGCGAAGAAATTATCCCCAATCTCGATATTATAGCCATAATCGCATTGGAAAGGGGATAGGATAACGGTGTTCTTCCCTTTCTTGCCTAGAAAAGAGGTTAGAATCCGATCTTTTTCTTCCTCTTGGTCGGGGGGCAATTGGTTGTATTTGAAAAGGACGCATTTCGCTCTTTTCATCTCATCTTGAAGCTCACTATCATGATTCGCATTGTATAATAGACCTTCCGCCGCTTTCTCTTTTTCTGTTTTCATATGTCTCTTACTAAGATTTATAAAACGATGATTTGCGCGAAGATACTATTTTATTGGGAGGAGTTTATCCTCCGATTCGTATTTCCAAACCCATTTTTTCCCCCATCTCCTTAAAGGGGAACAGCTCTTCTTTGGCTAGCATTTGCTCGCAGGGATAAGGATAGGTGAGACCTAATTGCTCGTATTTATCTTTTCCCAATGTATGGTAGGGAAGCAGGTGTACGCATTTGATACGATTCTCTTTCGCCAGCATGAATATTTCCCGGAGTGTATTCTCATTGAAATTGAAACCGGGAATTACCGGTACACGGATCGTTACTTTATTAGCGCTCTTACTGGATATATACCGTAAATTCGTGAGGATCGTATCCAAGTTCGCTCCAGTTTCTTTCTGAAGTAAATCCTTGTCCGTATGTTTGATATCGAACAAGAACAAATCGATAAGCGGAAGCGCTTGCTTTATCTTATCAAGATTCACTTGCCCGCAAGTCTCTACGGAGGTATGCAGTTTCTCGTTCTTGCATTGGATCAGCAAATCCATCAATCCCTCGAATTGCGTGAAAGCTTCCCCTCCGGAAAACGTAACCCCTCCACCGGAATTCAGGTAATAATCCCGGTCACGTAAAAGGATTTCCATAACCTCGGATGAGGTAATTGATTCACCGACAAACTTAATAGCGTTCTGCGGGCATATACGCTCGCAAGCCTTGCACGCCACACAAGCCTGCCGATTAAATACCGGATAATGATCTTGGATAGAGATATTTCCCCGTGTACAAATCGCCTCGCAACGTCCGCATCCGATACATTTATTATTGATATGGAGCAAATGCGGTTTCCTTTTCTGGGATTCCGGATTGGAGCACCATGAACAATGTAGGGGACAACCTTGAAGGAAAACGACGGTCCGGATGCCCGGGCCGTCGTGAACGGCGAACCGTTCGATCTCCATGATTGATAACCTATTCTCGCTAACCTTATATTTATTCATCATATAATACCCTGCTTAAAAGTTCCTGTTGAATATTGGGAGATAAATCGACGAATACCGCGGAGAACCCGCTTACCCGGACGATTAGGTCCGGGTAATTTTCCGGGTGCTCTACCGCGTCTTCTAAAACTCCCTTATCTACTACAGTCACCATCAAGTGGCAACCCCCTTTCGCAAAATAAGTCTTGAACAGGCTCTTGATGACAGCCCTGTTCTCGTTGAACATGGAAGGAGAAAACTTAATGTTTTGTACCGAGCCTCCATGATACTTGGCGTCGAACTTCGCCAAGGAATTCAGCATGGCCGTGGGGCCGCTTTTATTCGCTCCCCCTTGCGGATTATTGGCAGGATTCATATACATGCACGATAATCGCCCGTCGGGTGAGGCGGCGGTCCGGTTTCCCCATTCCGTGTTTAATTGATTATTGCTGATAACGATCAAGAAGTATTGCATACCGATGGCGATACCGCGATCGCGTACGCCTTTCGCTACGAACTCGTACAAATCGTTGGCCATCGTATCGGCAGTCTCAAGGTCGTTACCATATTTATCACAGTTTAGGCAATCTTTTCGTAAAGCCTCATAGCCGTTAAAATTAGCTAGCATGGCATCATTTAATTGCCGTAACGTGTATTTTTTTTGATTGAATACCAGATCCCGGATTACCCACAGGGAATCGGAAGTGTTGATATTGCCATACGTCTCGTTTGTCCCGCCTAGATAACGTACGCCTCCGTCCAAAAGCGCTTTTCCCCGTGCGATGCAATCATCGGTCAATAGGCTGGTAAACAAGAAACTTACGTGCTGGTTCATCACCTCATACGAATGGTATTGGGCTTTGACAGACAGATCCAGATAATAATCGAGTAAAGCCTTGTAACCGTCATAGAATTCCTCGAATGTCTGATACTCCTCTAATTTCTTTAGAGGTACCGGCCCGGATTTACGTTTACCGTCAATCGGGTCGATACCATCATTCATATAAATCGTAAGTAGTTTTAGTAAATTGATGCAGATGTTGGGCGTACCCGTACTTTGTCCTTGTATCACGAACTCGGTACACCCGAAAGGCACGTATTGTTCCGCTGCTTTCTCGTCTACACGCATTCCGTACATGACGGCCGGGACGTTTACGTCGTCATTGTAAAGGGTCGGGTAAGTAGCTCCCGCACCCAAAGCGTCCAACGCTTCGTCCCAGATTTCCTCGGAGGTCTCTTTATCGAAACGCAAGGTGAATTGCGGCTCTACATACCTGCAATTTTTCGCTACTTTCATGGCGATATGCAGGAATACGTCGGCCTCTTTCGGGTGCTTGCGTCCTTTACCGCCTACGATGATACGTCCGTTTACGGTGGTACGGCGATTTTCAATCATGGTCCAAAGCGAGTGGATATATCGGTATGCCTCTTCGTCGGTCAATCGCCCGGACTTGAGATCGGCTACTAAATAAGGGCCTAGATAATCATCCAGACGACCGTAGTTTATAACACCGGCCAACAAAGCGAATAACCAGAATAACTGCATCGCTTCATGGAACGTACCGGGTTTCTTCTCCTTGATGTTCTCTAGGGCTTGGCAGATACGCTCTAATTCTTTTTGCCTTTTCATGTTGGCTGAAGCCATTTGCTCTCTAGCGTCTTGCTGGAGATGAGAAGCACAATCTACAAAAATATCCAGACATTGGATGCCTGCTTTGTAAAAGTTATTATCGGGTTGCTCTTTGAGTTTCTCCTGTAAATCAGAGCGAAGGCCACCGATGCCCTTATCCAATAGTTTCGGGTAATCCAGCATCATTCCGGATAGACGTGCGGTAGCGATCATCGGGTATTCGCAGTCGATGAACATACCCAATGTATCCTCGGTGAGGACCTCCTTGTTGAATTGGGTCTTTAAATCGTGATCCAACCAATAATCATATAACGTATCCACCCGTTTTCGTTCAGTTTCATCCAGTTGTTGCTGGAAGGCACGGAGTTTCTTGAATACGCAATAATGCCCGACACCCCCTAAGGAAGTTACGCATCCGAACCCGATGGGTAGGAAGTCCGTACGTCCGGCGATCAAGTCTTGATCCGTGATCTTGCGAAATAGCGTGGGGTATAAAACTTTCAGGCATTCCACTTCACGTATCTCTTTGGGTAGGGCGGCACAGGCTTTATGGACTGCCGTATACCGCTCCATGATCTCCAGTTGTACGATCAGAGGTTTCTCGCAAGGTATTTTCTTGCTGATCTCTACGTTTTGCGCCCCTTCTACATTGAAATTTGCCATATGATTATTGTTGTTAATATTGTGTAGAGACGGGGCATGCCCTATCTCTACAAGCAGATGATTTTTTAATGTTTGCTTCTTTCGGCTTCCCGCCAGTTATTTTGGTAACCGGTTAGTAAGTCCGTAAAACGTTTCGTGATCAAGTGCGGACGGGTGATCGCGCTACCTACTACTACGGAATGAGCTCCGAGGAAGATACATTTCATGGCATCTTCCGGCGAGTAGATATGCCCCTCCATAATGACATAGGCTTTGTCTTTAAAGTCACGGCACATACGGGCGAATTCTCGTAAATCCGGTTGCTCGATATGCTTGGTTGCTTCCGTATATCCATATAAGGTAGGGCCAACGATATCGGCTCCCATTTCTACGGCACGTACAGCTTCCTCATAATTGGATACGTCGGCGAAGATGATCGCTTCCGGTATCTCTTTCTTGACGATTGGTAGCAATTCGTATGCAGGGCGGCCTTCATGGGTTATTTGGCTCGTACAGTCCAAGGCGATAATCTCGGCTCCGGCTTCCCATACGGCTTTAGCGGCCTCTAAGGTTGGGGTGATAAACACATCCGTGTCATCGTGCCAGATTTTCCAAAGCCCGATTACTGGTAAATCCACCTCTTTTTTAATTGCCTTGATCTGCTCTGGGTCGTTGGCACGGATACCCACGGCTCCTCCCCATTGGGCGGCTTTTGCCATTTTTACGACAAAGTCTATTGAAAAAGTCGGATCATCATGTTGTACTTGACAGGATACGATCAGGCCTCCCTTGAATGAATCTAAAAGTTCTTTCTTATTTGTTTTCATATCTTTTTTAGTTACATCGTTTTCTCTAAAAGCGCGGCGCCGATTATTCCGGCGTCATTTCCTAATTCCGCACGGATAACTTGAGGGATACCTATTTCCTCGGCGGCGAAGGTACAAGTATGTAGTTTCTCGTTTAAAGGTTTCAACAGCAGGTCACCTGCATGTGCGATACCCCCCCCTAAGATGATTACTTGCGGACGGAAGATGGTTATGAACGTGGAGATTCCGGCGGCCAGTCTACTGATATAGTCATCGACGATCTGTTTAGCGAGGGAATCCCCTTGTTTAGCGGCCTCGAAAAGAATCTCTCCATTGACTTTATTTTCGTCTTCGCCGCAAAGTTTCCATATCAAGGTGTCCTTGTTCTTTTGTAAGGTCTCTTTCATGATACGGATTAATGCGGTGGATGAGCAATAAGCTTCCAAACAACCTTTTTGCCCGCATGTGCAGCGTTCGCCATTGTATACCAATTTGGTATGTCCGAGTTCGGCTCCCATATTATCGGATCCGGAATAAATCTTCTTACCCATGATAATTCCGCCTCCGACTCCCGTTCCTAGCGTTAGCATGATGGCGTCGGTATATTGGCTGGCCGATCCGGCCAAGACCTCTCCATAGGTCGCGCAATTGGCGTCGTTGGCTATATAAGTAGGCAATGAGATATGCTTCTTTAAATAGTCGTAGATGGGGACATTCTTCCATCCGAAACAATTGGCATGTACCAAAAGGTTCGTCTTTGGATTTACGTAACTGGGCATGCCGATGCCCCAAGAAGAGATGTCTTCCATTTGCAAGCCTGCTTTGAGAACCGCTTTTTTGCTGACTTCCGCCATGTCGGTGGTGATCTCCTCGATTGTGCGTCCGGCTTGTGTCGGTATACTCTCCTTTGCGATAATCTGGTGATTCTCATCTACTACGCCAGCGACCATATTGGTACCGCCAACGTCCAGACCGAGATAATACTTGGTGCTTTCCATCTTTGCTCTTTATTTTATGAGGTCAATAGAGTGAATTATTTGTTGGCAAAGATAGAGGAGTTACCCGCCCTAGACAATGTGAGGTTTAGCCTAAAATAATGGACTATTTTTGCATAAGTGCTCTTGTTGGTTAATGTGGCAATATAAAAAAGGACCGGACGATGGGTATCGAACGGTCCTTTCTTTAATCTTTATGTCGTATGCTGTTATTCAGCTTCTTTTTCAGCAGCTTCCTTTTCTGCCGGAGCATCTTCCGGGGTGAAGTCAGTGATACCTGCGTTGATCAAGATGTTATACCAAGAGAGTAGTTTCTTGATGTCGCTTGGATAAACACGCTCACGATCATAGCTAGGCAATACCTCGGCAAAGTACGCACGCAATTGGTCTGTCGTGGCTTTGGAAGGTACCAAAGAAGCGGTTTTTCCCTCTTCTTTATTCTTTACGCTAGTCAATACCTCATGCAAAGGCACTTCTGTTTCATCCGTATAGATTGCGATATCGCCTAATGAGATTACTTTATCTTTTGCGTATGCGGGTACTCTCTTGTTATCAGTCAGCGATTCAACGATCAACATGTTTTTTCCATGGGAAACCAGTTTATACAGACCGGGTTTTCCCGAAATAGACAAAATAGTCTTCAACATAATGTTTTTTATTTTCTATAAGTGTTAAACTTCGAGGTGACAAAGGTAATAAGAAAAAGTGGAATTCTTCCGTCATGAGGACAGTTAACTTCGTTGGAGAAGTATCTTAGGTGCATCGACAAAGTATCTTAGGTTCGTTGACGAAGTATCTTAAGTTCATTGGATGATGAAGGTAAGATGCTGTAAAAGCCACTCGTCCCACTATCGGTGATTATTGGGATTGAAGCCAACATAACAGTTTGCCTACTTGCGGTATAAGGGCCTGTCTATTGTCATTATAGATAACATAATCGGAGCGATCTTTCTTTTCCTCGTCCGATATTTGGCTGTTGATTCTGCGTTCGATTTCTTCTCTCGAGGCTGAGTCCCTCCCCAAGGCTCTTTCGATGCGGAGTTCTCTTGGGGCATAGACCATCAAGCTTATGTCTACCACTTTGTAGAAACCGGATTCGAATAATATGGCGGATTCGATGGCGCATAAAGGGGAAGTCTGTCTCTCTACCCAAGCCGAGAAATGACGGTTTACCTCAGGATGAATGATCTGGTTGACCTGTTGTAATTGTTCCGGATTATTAAAGATGTGGGAGGCTAGAAGTTTCTTGTTCAATCCCTCATTCGTATAAATCTCCGGACCGAAAAGGGCTGTTAATTTCTCACGGATAACCGGGGAGTTATTTGTCAGCCATTTACTTTCCTCGTCCGCTATGTATACGGGTACACCGGATAACGCTAATAAAGAGGCTACGACGGATTTGCCGCTCCCGATCCCTCCTGTAATACCTATTTTAATCATGCTTATTGTTGTGTTCCAAAATAAATTCTACCTTATCTGGCAATAAGGTTGCCGTATGTACCCAGTCTGGTTTCTTGGTGAGTTTGACGGGTAGGGTACCAGATACGTTTTGCTCCAGATCCTCAAAAGGTATATGAATCGAGAACATATCTTCCGAAAGTCCTTTGAATCGGGACAAGGGCACACTGCAAGTCACTTTTACGACCGCCGGAAACATACGTACCGTATAATGTGGCGGTATATGACTGCAAGAGACAGGTATTTCCAATGTCTTCTCCGTGTACTCCTCTATCGGAATCGTGATAGATACGTTTTCCGGATCGAAGTTAACGCCGTCTACTTTGATTAGTTGTACGGTTCTCGTAATGTTTTTATTCGCTTTTTTAACTTCAGTGAAAGCCGTCTTGACCGAGGTCAACGTATCTAAGATCGCTGCGGTGGCATAAGCGTTGATCTTTTGGGGATTGATTTGGATATCCCCGGATAATTGAAAGCCGGCTTCCATATGAATATCACCATTAAAAACGACCTGTATTTCCTTATGGACCCGTTGACTGAAATCCATATCTATTTGTTGCGGATCAAAACTTTGTAATGCCGTAGTGGCTATCAATTGTTTTTGAATATCGTTCTCGATCTGCCTTTTACTTACTTGAACCGAACCATTTTTCTCCTTCGTATTCTTCATGTTCACTTCGATCGGAGCAAACGATCTTCCAAAAGTATAGTTGAGTAAAACGCTACCCTTGTCTTTTACCTTTGCGGTAATCGTTTCCACCTCAGGGGCATTAAACGCTATATCGGCAGGTACGTTCTTATACTTAACCGGAAAAACAAGTTCTATCTCATATTCCTGCTGCAAGCTTTGGAGTAGCCAGAAACCGAAAGCCAAAAGGGCGAAAAAGAAAAAGACCAAGACCTCTTTCCATCTGTCTCCGTGGAAAAAAGCCTTAGTCTTTGCTTGGATAGACTTGAAGGAATTTTGTATGTTCTCAAGTCGTGACATATTCTGTAGTTAGATTATTTCTGCTGCTGAGCGTCTTCCGCTGAAGCGAAAATAGAAGTTTTATCTACACGGATACGTACTCCATCCGCTACCTCGATTAGCATATAAGTATCACCGATCTCTTTGATCTTTCCATAGATACCTCCGGCGGTAATCACTTTATCGCCTGTTTTCAACGCCTCACGTGATTTCTGGATTTCTTTTTGTTTCTTTTGTTGCGGACGGATCATGAAGAAATAGAAGATAGCTACGATAACTACCATCATCAAAATACCGGACCACTGACTTCCTCCAGCTGGAGCTTGAAGTAAAATACTGAGTAAGTTCATACTATAATAATCGTTTTACAAGTTAATATCAATAATGATATGCACAAATGTAATGATAATAATTAATCTTTGAGCAATAACTTCTCTTTTTTTAATTCGTTGACTATTGAATCCAGAATTCCGTTAATGAATGTTCCGCTTTTAGGTGTACTATAATATTTTGCGGCATCGATATATTCATTTAAGGTAACGTTGATGGGAATGGTCGGGAACGATAAAATCTCGGCTAAGGCGACTTGCATGATGATCAAGTCCATATTGGCGATACGTTCGGTTTCCCAATTCTTCATATGTTTGTCGATGCGTTCACGATATTCCTTACCTTTCAACAAACTTTGACGGAATAACTTGATTGCGAAAGCCTTGTCTTCCAAATCCTTGAACATTGGCAATAAGGCTTGTTTACTACCTTTCTTCTCCTCGAATTTCTTGATAGTCTTCAAGGCGAAAGTCTCTACGATCTCAATATCGTCGTTCCAGTAGATGCTTTTGTCTTCCAGATATTCCTCTATCATCTCGTTCCCACAGATTACTTTCTTGAAGATCTGGCGCCAGAACTCACGATCCGTCTCGTACGAGTCTTCTTCGTTTTTCAAGTATTCGGCGTAAATTTCAGAGCTTAAGATCGTATCCAATACGTTTTTAACAAACTCCTCGTCGTTACTCCATGAGAGACCTTGCTCGTCCACATACTTTTTCAACGTATCGTTTTCCGCTAATTGAGCGACAAAACGATTGTCTACGAAGCGTGTATTCGGGTTTAACTCCTCATCGGTAGGCATGTATTTGCACTTCCGGGTGTCAAGGATCCTTCTTTGCAGGTTGGTAACTTCGATAATTAGGAGTAAGAAATAATAATATAAGTCATATGACTTCTGAAGGCTGAAAAGCAATTCGTTTTCCGCAACTTTGAGGTCACCGTTTCCGTTTTGATAGTAAGAGTATACTATCTGTAAAACTTTAATGCGGATTAAAATTCTGTTGATCATCGTTTGAAGGAACTTCTTATTATAAATTAGGCTGCAAAGGTAGTCGTTTTTTCCATAAAAGAATCCGGATTTACTTAATTTTATATGTGTTAGATGATATTTTACAAATTTAGCCTCAATGGGCGTATTTTCGATCGTTAAAATAGTTGCTAATAAAAAAAAAATGCACATATTTGAAGCAAGTTATATAAAGTGGGTGGTTTTTTAACGAATGTTAGCTGTCATGGAAGAATCAAGGAATAAAAAACATGTTGAAGGTGGCGACAGGGAGATTCTATACTCTAAAGCCATTAAAGCGGGAAAACGGATTTATTATCTGGATGTGAAGAGGAATTTGAAAGATGACCTATTCGTTGCCGTTACGGAAAGTAAGAAAATTCAATCAAAGGATGGTTTGCAAATCTCATTTGAGAAGCATAAGATTTTCCTTTATAAGGAGGACTTTGAGAAGTTTATGGAGGGAATGCAAGATGTAATCAGTTATATCAAGAACTCAAATCTGAAGAAATCCGCGGAAGACGTGGTGGAACCTGAAGAGGAGGAAACGATTCATGGCGATTCCCCGGAGGAGGATATGGCTTCCGGTGCTATAAAGTTGGATATTGAGTTTTAATGTAACACGAAGAGAAAAAGATAACGGGCTGTTTTACTCATGGAGAGAAACAGCCCGTTATGTGTTAGGAGCTTTCCGCAAAGGAAAATCCTATTCTTTGCTGCGAATTATTCAGCCGGGTGGATAGCCTCTGTAGGACATGCGTCAGCGCAAGTTCCACAATCTGTACACATTTCAGGGTTGATGCTGTATTTATCACCTTCTGAAATTGCTCCTACCGGACACTCATCAATACAAGTTCCGCATGCAATACAATCATCGCTAATTACGTAAGCCATTTTTTTAAACGTTTAAATTGATAACTATTAGTAGGTGCAAAAATATAGCTTTCTTTCTATTTAAAAAATATCTACTGGCTTATTTTCTTCAAAAATCTTCTTTTTTGCAATATCTTTGTCGGGTTTTCGTTATTAAACAAAATAGGTTGAGATTTGAGACGATTATTACTTATATTATATGTGGTAAGCTTGGCTACCATGGGAGCCATGGCTCAAAAGGAAAGGGTGAGGAATCAGCCGTACGCTGATTTGAAATGGCTTCATCTGGGGTTTCATGTGGGTATTCACTCGCAGGATTTGTTATTGACCCATACCGGTGTCATGACCAATGGAGAGACTTGGTTCGCGGAGATTCCTTCTTACTCACCCGGCTTTAGTGTCGGGGTGATCGGAGATATGTATATGAATCCTTATTTCAATTTACGTTTCACGCCTTCTATCCATTTCGGAGATAAGAAATTTAAGTTTCGGGAACAGGCTACGGGAGAGGAATTCATCACGAACGTTCGTTCCAGTTATCTGAATTTCCCCTTAGACGTTAAATATACGGCTTTACGCTTGAATAATTATCGTCCTTATTTGATCGGCGGTATCTATGGCTCCGTGGATATAGGCCGTAAGAAAGGTAATCCGATTCTATTGAAAAGCACGGACTTCGGATTTGAGTTTGGCTTGGGATGTGATATCTATCTACCCTACTTTAAGTTATGCCCGGAGCTGAAATTCTGTTTCGGATTGGTTAACCTATTGGAGAAAGATCGTCCGGACTTGGTAGATCAAGCAAATATCAAATATACGGATGCCTTATCGAAAGCTACATCCCGTATGGTGATCCTGACATTTAATTTCGAATAAATAACTCGATATAGATATAAGCGGCCGGAATAGCCATCATTACGCTATCGAAGCGATCCAGCATGCCTCCATGTCCGGGTAATACATGCCCGGAATCTTTCACGCCTAACGTACGTTTCATCAAAGATTCGATCAAGTCGCCCCAAGTCCCGAATACTACGATCGTGCCGGCTAATCCAAGCCATGTGTACCAGTTCGTGGCCGGCATGAACCAAGCGAATATTTGGGAGGTTATTAATACGAATGCCAACCCTCCGTAAAAACCTTCCCAGGACTTCTTGGGAGAGATACGTTCGAACAATCTTCTTTTTCCAAGCATAGATCCCACTAGATAAGCTCCCGTATCATTTACCCATACGAAAACGAAAATAGCCAAGGCAAAATAGGGGATATGTACGATCTCGCCCGGCGTATTAGGTACCGATGTAATAAAGTTTAGCAGAGAGAAAGAGCCTGCGCAATAGATTTGACCGAATAAGGTCAATGCCCAGTTATTGATTGGATTACTGGCTTTATCGTAAAGCTCGGTGATCATGGTATACATTAAGAATAAAAGATAGGGGAGAAATATATTGCCTCCAACCAAGCCATTGGCGTAACCGAATGTGGCGGCGAAGAGGTAGGCTCCCCCCAAGGAGCTGACAAATCGTTTGATGGCGGCATTCTCATAATGTTTAACCAATCCGTAGAACTCCCATAGAGAAAGTCCGGTAATGAGTCCAAATACCGTAAGAAAATAATAGGAGTGGAAATAGATCGCACCGACTAATACCGCGACGAAAATGATGCCAGTCAATGCACGTGTAATCAGATTTTTCAAAACAATAGTGTTTTTGCTTGTTTGTAATTTTGGCTGCAAATATAACTAATAAATTGATAATACAGCAATAAGGAAGGCTGGATAGTAACTTTTGATCAAAGATACGCCCCAGCCTTACTTGTTATGAATGTCTTGACTTTGGTCAAGCTATTTTCCCTGTCTTGTTTTCTTCGGTAGGAGTATCGGTTACGTTTTCCGTTGTTGCGTCCGCTTCTGCCTCCTTATCCGCATTCTCCTTGTTCTTTCCGTTAGCCTTTTCCTGCAACTCCAGAATCTCTTGGGAACGGGAGATCCAGGCGCGTTTCCCGAAGATATGCTCTACATCTTCTGAGTAGATTACCTCACGATCCAATAATACCTGCGCAAGTTTACTATGTCCTTCCTTATTCTCGGATAATATCCGTTTTGCCCTGTCGTATTGCTCATTGATGATCTTCTGTACTTCCGTATCGATCAATTTTGCGGTCTCCTCACTATAAGGCTTGGTGAATCCCCAATCCTGTCCGGTGGAGTCGTAATAGTTCAAGTTTGGAAGTTTATCGCTCATACCAAAGTAAACGACCATCGCATATGCTTGTTTCGTGACACGTTCCAAATCGTTGGATGCGCCTGTGGATATTTTTCCCAAGACTAATTCCTCTGCGGCACGTCCTCCTAAAGTAGCGCACATCTCATCCTGCAATTGCTCGCGGGTGGTGATCTGTCTCTCTTCCGGCAAATACCATGCCGCACCTAATGCCTTACCACGGGGAACGATTGTCACCTTAACCAGCGGATTGGCATGTTCCAACAACCAACTTAACGTAGCGTGACCGGCCTCATGGTTCGCGATACATTTCCGTTCTTCCTCCGTCGTGATCTTCGAACGTTTTTCAAGACCACCGACAATGCGGTCTACCGCATTCATGAAGTCTTCTTTCTGTACGAATTTCTTTCCGTTACGGGCGGCGATCAAAGCGGCCTCATTACAAACATTAGCGATATCAGCACCCGAGAAGCCCGGAGTCTGCCTTGCTAGGAACTCAGCGTCTACGCTTTCATCTATCTTGATCGGACGCAAATGCACCCCGAATATCTCTTTACGTTCATTCAAATCCGGTAATTCAACATGGATTTGTCGGTCAAAACGTCCGGCACGCAACAACGCTTTATCCAAAATGTCCGCACGGTTTGTAGCGGCTAAGATAATAACACCACTGTTAGAGCCGAAACCATCCATTTCGGTCAACAGCTGGTTCAACGTGTTCTCACGCTCATCGTTGCTATTCATATTCGCGTTCTTCCCACGGGCACGGCCTACCGCATCGATCTCATCGATAAAGACGATACAAGGAGATTTTTCCTTCGCTTGGCGGAATAAGTCACGCACACGGGAGGCGCCTACACCGACGAACATCTCCACGAAATCAGAACCAGACAAGGAGAAAAACGGCACATTAGCTTCTCCGGCAACAGCCTTCGCCAATAATGTCTTACCGGTTCCCGGAGGGCCTACCAACAATGCACCCTTGGGTATCTTACCTCCTAATTCAGTATATTTTTCCGGATTCTTCAAGAAAGAGACGATTTCCTCTACCTCTTGTTTCGCTTCCGCCAATCCGGCGACATCCTTGAATGTCACCTTACGGTCATTATCTTTATCAAAAAGCTGAGCTTTTGCCTTACCAACGCTGAACACGCCACCCGGACCTGCGCCGGTACCACCGGACATACGTCTCATCAAGAACATCCATACACCGATCAATAAGATAATCGGGCCGAATGAAACCAAGAAATTCCAGATAGCGTCATCGCCTTCCTCGAACCGGACTTGTGTATCGATGTGACTATCGGCTACCGCTTTGTCATAGAAATCGGAAAACTTGTCGGCCGACGGGATTTTTACGTATACTTTCGGAGAAACCCCGATTTTAGAAACGTCCATATTCCCAAAGACCTGTTCAGTCTTTCCATTTTTCACTGTAGCCTCCACCAAGTTCTTCTTGTTGTAGACTGTCATTTTATCGAATACGTTTTCCTGCGCTAGTTTCTGGAACTCTGTCCAGCCTAGCTCTTTCGCTCCCGAAGAATCATTTGTCATGTATAGGGCAACAAGCATGATGAAGATCAACCCGTACATCCAATACAAATTAAAGCGGAACATCTTAGGTTTCCCGCCCTTCGGTGTTTTATTAAACATGTCGTTTTTATTTTCCATAAGAGATTATCATCAAATATTTAGACCGGCTTAATCAATGTTAGGTACTTGTATAACCTTCGAGTCTGCCCAAAGGTTCTCCAAGTTATAAAATGCACGTTGTTCCGGCAGGAATATATGTACAAGAACCGTGCCATAATCCATGCCGATCCATTGAGCGCCCTGTGTACCGTCAATAGACAAAGGCTTCTCATTTGCATTCTTGCGTGCGAAATCCCATACGGAATCGGATAAAGCAGAAACTTGGGTAGGAGTGTTTCCCTCACAAATAACCATATATTGACAAATGGCACCAGAAGTCTGGCTTAAATCTACTGTTACAATATTTTTGCCTCTTTTTTCTTGAAGGCCTTCAACAATCGTTTTTACTAATTCTTTTGTTTGATCCATTTATTTCTATTGATATAATTTTCCAAGTCGCAAATATACTTCTTAATTCGTTACATACGTCTTTTTCTTTCATTAATATATGTGTAATACCTTGTTTGAGACTATCTCCTCGATCGTTATAAGCTTTTAAAAAAACACGTACGTCTTTTTGAGAAAACATGTACGTGTTTTATCCGAAAGACGTACGTGTTTTTTCTGGACATTTTTTTCGAAGGTTTATTTGCAAATTTTGAAAAAGTATATACCTTTGCACTCGCTAACAAGAGAGTTGGTGATTTGTTAAATATTGTTCTATGGTGTAATGGTAGCACAACAGATTCTGGTCCTGTTTGTCCTGGTTCGAATCCAGGTAGAACAACGTTTAAAGTTTACTTGACAATTTTGTAGAGATTGTTCTATGGTGTAATGGTAGCACAACAGATTCTGGTCCTGTTTGTCCTGGTTCGAATCCAGGTAGAACAACATAAAAAAGCCTCGTTATTCGATAAGAGTAGCGAGGCTTTTTGTTGTAGATATCATGTTTTTATTTGTAACGAAGCCATTTGGACATCTCCTTTATACTAGGTTTCTTACCATACATGAGAATGCCTACACGGTATATTTTGGCGGAAAACCAAGTAAAACCGATGGATGATATATACAAAAATCCAATGGAAAGTAGTATTTCCCACAAAGGCACCTCGAATGGCACCCGGACCATCATGACGATCGGAGAAGTGAAGGGGATCATGGAGCACCAGAAAGCTAATGGTCCGTCAGGGTTTTCCATGCTATAGATCCCCGCATAGAGGGCGAAAACCAAAAGAAGCGTGACTGGTAGCATGAATTGTTGCGTGTCTTCTTGGCCGTCTACAGCTGATCCGATAGCGGCGAATAAAGAAGAATATAATAAGTAGCCGCCTATGAAATAAGCGATAAACAAGATGCCTATCTCGGTGAAGTTAATCGTATGAAGCATCTCTATCCATTCATTTGCCGGCTGCTGGGCTGCGATAACCGTCATGTTAGGGGTTGTGTTAAGTGCCATGCTTGATTGCAAGATCTCGCTTTCCATACCTCCTCCCAAAAAGAAAGTTCCCCCGCTGATGAGAATAAAGGTCATAACCGCCCAAAGGAATACTTGCGTAAGCCCGACAAAACCGATTCCTATAATTTTACCCATCATTAAGTCGAAAGGTTTGACGGACGAGATCATAATCTCGATGATCCGGTTCGTCTTTTCTTCCATAACCCCTTGCATGACCATTCCTCCATAGATTAGGATGAACATATAGATAAGCATGGTGAAAATTACTCCGGTTATGGATGCCACTACGGACGAGGATTGCTTTTCGCTTCCGTCATCCCCCCATTTGATCGTTTGTATGTTGAAATCTACTTTACTTTCTTTTATGATCTCTTGTAGATTGGGGATATTGAATGTTGCCAGTTTGTCACTCTCTATCTGCTTCTTTAATGTCATATTGACGAGTCGGCTCAAATCCGCCGGGATTTGTTTCTTGGAATAGAGGGTTGCGTTTTTCGGATTTTTCTGCAAGTCGTCGGAGATGTTGAGAAATGCGAATATCTCCTTTTCCGACATTTGCCTGTACTTATCCATATCTTTGTCGCCGTTGATAAAACGATAGCTTTCCGTATCCTCGAACAACGGGGCGTATTTGCCGGTGGCGTCGAGTATGGCGACTGTATGAACCTCATCTCCCTTGATGGAAGAGAGCCATAGGGGGACGAACGCAAGTGCAGCGAATAGAAACGGTGTGAGGAACGTGAGCAGGATAAATGACTTTTTACTTACTCTCCGGAGATATTCCCGTTTGATGATTAATCCAATTTTGCTCATACCTTTGATGTGTTTGTACCGGAAACGGTGTTGATAAAAATGTCATTCATAGAAGGGATCTCCTCCGTGAAGGAAAGAATCTCATATTGGGACGCCAGCCGGGTAAGCCAATCGGAGTTACTGATATTTTCTTCCTTGCGTATCCTTAACTCCTCAATACCTCCAGTCTCCTTGCGTACATTTAATATATAGGTATTACTCTTAAACCGTTCCCGTACCTCCTTGACATTGCCGGACAGGACGACCTCAGAGCGATTGATTAAAGCAATCTCGTCACAAATCTCCTCAACGGAGGACATGTTGTGAGTTGAGAATATAATGGTATGTCCGGCCGCCTTCAATTCCAATATCTCTTGTTTAAGGCGATCGGCGTTGACCGGATCGAATCCGCTAAATGGCTCGTCAAAGATCAATAGCTCGGGTTCGTGTATCACGGTAATGATGAACTGTACTTTCTGCTGCATTCCTTTCGACAGCTCTTCCAGTTTGCGATTCCACCAAGGCATGATGTCAAATTTCTCGAACCAACGGGTCAAACGACTGCGTGCCTCTGGGTAGGAGAGACCTTTCAATTGTGCCAGATAGATCGCCTGCTCCCCGACTTTCATCTTTTTATACAACCCTCTCTCTTCCGGCAAGTAACCGATCTGGTAGATGTCTTCCGGGCTGGATTCATGGCCGTTGAAGCGAACGATTCCGCTATCCGGCGCTGTAATCCGGTTGATGATCCGGATCAAGGTCGTCTTGCCCGCCCCGTTAGGCCCCAGTAATCCAAAGATTGTTCCTTGAGGAACTTGGATACTTACCTTGTTCAGCGCCAGATGCCCGGCGTACTGTTTTACCACGTTTTCTGTCTCAAGGAAATTCATAGATGTTTTTTTATTACATTTTTAATACGATACGCTCACCCAGCTCTTTGCAGAGCACGTTCTTGATCTCGTTGAGGTGGGCGTTCTGTTTCATTAAATCAAAGATCAGCTCCATGTCTCCCTTGTTTTGAGCCTCTTTGATTTTCGCTTGGATATCCTTTATCTTATGGAGGATATAGGCATCTTTCATAGAATAGATTTCCCGGGGTACCAAGTAATCCAATTTATCTTCTTCTTGCTCCAGTTCCCTGAACTTCGTATGATATTTACTAAGCTGGTACTTATCGCTGATAAGGTTGGCGGCAAGCCGGCTGATGTTCGGGTCCGGATGGGCAAGGAAATAACGACTGGCCATAAAGCCCTCGTTTTGACAACGTTCAGCAGCTTCGTCCAGCATTTGTTTGAAGGCTGGCGTATAAAACGTAAGGTCATCACGTTCCAGATCGAAACGGATATAATCGGCGACCCTCATGATGACATGCTCGTTGGTCTCCTCATCTACGTAGTCATAGAGGACACGTTCGCCATATCGTACGATATAGCGCAGAAGAGCCAACTCATAAGCCTCAAAAGGAGAACGTTTCGGTTGGACCTGTATGTTGGGAGCCGTCGGAACCTTGTAGGGAGGAGTAGGGGGCGGACCCGCTTCCTCTTCCGGAATATAGTCTTCGGGCGGTGGAGGCGGAATATTTTCCGGAGGAAGAGTATTCACCTCTTCCGGTGTATACGGTTGGTAGCCGGGGAAATCCGGATACTCCGGAATCGTATTGACGGGAGATTGAACGGGCGGTGTATTCCTTACGGATTTAGCCGCTTGGTTCTCTTCCTTGTTGAGACGGATCTTATTGACCTCGTTGAGTAAGACTTGCTCGTCTATCTCCATGGTCGTACTACATTCCCGGATATACACGGAGCGAGCGATATTATCAGGTATGATCGCTACCGTACGGATAATATCCGAGATCAGGGCGGAACGTTTGATCGGATCACCCCCCGCTTCCGCCAATAACAACTTCGTCTTGAAACGGATGAAATCCGTCTCGTTCTGGCTGATAAACTCTGCGAACTCGCTTGCGCTATGGCTGCGGGCAAACGAGTCCGGATCTTCTCCCGCTGGAAGAAGCACGACCTTGACGTTCATCCCTTCTTCCAATAACATATCGATACCCCGGAGAGCCGCTTTGATTCCGGCGTCGTCTCCATCGTATAATACCGTGATATTATTCGTGAAACGATGTATGAGCCGGATTTGCCCTTGCGTGAGCGCCGTACCCGAGGAGGCAACCACGTTCTCTACGCCCACTTGGTGCATACCGATCACGTCCATATATCCTTCCACCAAGAAACAGCGATCCTGTTTCATGATTGCTTGCTTGGCGAAATAGATGCCGTAAAGCTCGTTACTCTTATGATAAATCTCGCTTTCGGGAGAGTTTACGTACTTCGCGGTCTTCTCGTCCTTTTTCAATACACGTCCGCCGAATGCCACGACCTTTCCGCTTAGCGTATGGACGGGAAAGATGACACGTCCTCGAAAACGATCGTTCACGTTTCCATTATCATAAGCGATAACTAAACCGGTTTTCTCGAGGAATTCCTTTTTATAACCTGCTTTTATAGCGGTTTTGTATAAAGCATCCCGCTGGTCCAAGCTATACCCGAGCTGGAATTTACGGATGATATCTTCCCGCAATCCTCGCTCGGCAAAGTAACGCATACCTACGCTTTTCCCTTCAACATGCTCATGTAATAAAGTAGAAAAGTATTGTCCCGCCCAACTATTGACGATAAGCATACTTTCCCGGTCGCTACGGATTTGTTTCTCTTTCTCGGTAAGTTCCCGTTCCTGTATCTCTATATTGTATTTTTTCGCCAGAAAGCGTAAAGCGTCGAAATAGCTGAGTTGCTCATGCTTCATGATGAAGTGAACGGCGGTTCCACCTTCTCCGCAAGCGAAACACTTACAGATATTCTTTGAGGGGGATACGTAAAAAGACGGTGATTTGTCCGAATGAAATGGGCATAATCCTACATAGTTGATCCCTCGTTTCCGAAGAGTCACGAATTCAGAGACAACATCCACGATGTTCGCCGCATCCAATATCCGGTCTATGGTAGGTTGATCGATCATTTTAAATTACTCCTTTTTTAGCGAACACAAATGTAGTGAAAAATAACCAAACACAAACAAGGCTTGATGTTTGCTTGTGTTTGGTTATTTTTTGCTATATTTGCGGCGTGAAACGAATGCTATTCGCCAAGTAGCCTATTTGCCAAAATAGCTCAAAGGCTATAAAAATGCCTTCTCGGTATTAAATATAGGGTCTTTTGAGCGTAAAACAAGTTGGCTTCGATGGCAACAAAAGGTCTTGAAAAGAGAGTATACGCTTTCTAACTTACAAGAGTCTATTGTATAACTGATTGGATATTAAGAAAATACACATCCTTTCAGGACTAGAAGAATTATCCCTTATCCAATGGAATATCCTTTAACAGACGATTGGTTCGTATTGCGAGACTTGACCCGTCCCAATGCTAAACGCCCGGCCTATAGGTTGCTAGAGGAAAAGGGTATTGAGATTTTCACTCCTATGCGTTGGCGGTTGGTCGAGAGGAAGGGTAAGCGGATTCGTGAGGAGGTTCCTCTTCTGCACGATTTACTTTTTGCCCATACTACCCGTACCTGTATGGATCCAATCGTAGAAGAGATCAGTACCCTCCAATATCGTTATTTGCGTGGTGGCTACCGTAAGCCGATGACGGTAGGCCATGCGGAGATGAACCGTTTTATCTGTGCTGTCCATTCCGATGATTCCCCACGTTATTTCTTGGTGGAAGAATTAACTCCTGCGATGTACGGTCGCATGATCCGCATCGAGGGTGGTCCACTGGATGGCTACGAGGGTCGTTTACTCTCTATACGAGGGGCCCGTGTGAAACGTTTGATCGTAGAGATACCAGGTCTGTTGGTTGCTGCTGTAGAGGTCGATCCTAAATATATTCGGTTACTATAACATATATCTACCTATCTGTCTCTTGAGGATATATACTACATGTGCATCCGGATATATACTGTATATTCCCTTGAATATATACTGCGTGACCGAAGTCAGTGCTAACGCTTTTTATGTGGTTCGTTTTGATGGCTATCCAAGCAGTATGAAGGCTGTGTGCAAATCAAGAAAGTTGTACGCTTGAGAATTTGAAGAGTGTTACAGTTGCTCTAAATTTGAAGGATACCAATTCTCAATAAGATATATGCATTCAATATCCGAGAATAATAAGCGGATAGCGAAGAACACGCTGTTCCTCTATGTACGTATGCTCTTGATCATGGGGGTGACGCTATACACCAGCCGAGTTGTATTACAGATGCTGGGGGTAGAGGACTACGGGATTTATAACGTGGTGGGAGGAATAGTTGTACTCTTTACGTTTGTCAATAACGCCATGGTCACCTCCACGCAACGGTTCTTGAATTATGAGTTGGGACGTGGGGATTTGGTGACAACCCAACACGTGTTCTCTGCCAGTGTCACGATCCATCTAGGAATAGCGTTGCTGACGTTCGTACTTGCGGAGACTGCTGGGTTGTGGTTTTTGGAACGCTACATCCAATATCCTGCGGATAGGGGATGGGCGGTGACACTTACATATCAATTTACGATATTGGGCACTTGTGTTAATATCATGCGTGCTCCTTATAACGCAGCCATTATCGCACATGAGCGGATGTCATTCTATGCTTATATCAGTGTGATTGAGGCCGTGTTTCGTTTGTTGATTGTGTATTTGTTGACTTGGACCGCATGGGATCGTTTGATCTTTTATGGGTTCTTGATGTTTGTCGTACTGGCTTTGGTGTTGGCTTGTTATTATTTGTATTGCAGGCGATCGTTTGCAGTATGTCATTATCATTTCTTTTGGGATAAAGGGTTGTTCTGCGAGTTGCTAGGTTTCTCTGGCTGGAGTCTGTTTGGAGGAATAGCCAATATGGGAGCCTCGCAAGGATTGAACATCTTGTTGAATCTTTTTTTCGGCGTGACGGTGAACGCTGCTATGGGTATCGCCAATCAGGTACAAACGGCGGTCTATAGTTTTGTGAGTAATTTCCAGACAGCATTCAATCCTCAGATCGTGAAATCCTATGTGTCAGGCGATCGTTGTTATTTCATCGACTTGATCATGCGTACCTCGAAATACTCTTATTTCCTGTTGTTCGCTATCTCTTTGCCTCTGTATATCTGTTGTGAGGAAGTGTTGTCGCTGTGGTTGGGGGAGGTACCTGCGCATACGGTGTCGTTTTGTCGCTTGATGATATTGCTCTCTTTGCTGGACGCTTTGCAAGGTCCACTTTGGGTATCGGTACAGGCCACGGGAAAGATCCGTGATTATCAGATACTGATGAGTGTGATGATCCTGGCCAACCTGCCAGTCAGTTATTTGTTTTTGAGGATAGGGTATGTACCAGAGGTGGTACTGGAGATTCGTTGTATTTTGAGTATTTTGATACTTTGGGTGCGCTTGTGGTATTTGAAGCGGCTTTATGCTTTTTCTATTAAAAGATATTTGCGAGAGGTGTTAGGGAGAGTGATCGTGGTGACTGCGTTTGTCTTCCCTATTGTTTATTTACCATTGGAAATGATTGGTGATGAAGAGAAAATTATTTTTTTAGGAATACTCTCGTTGGTATTGAATTTTTTAGTTATGTATTGTTTCGGTTTAGATAGAAGAGAACGGGAAATTTTGATTGTTCAACTTAGGAAAATTTGTGGGATATATAAGTGATAGAGGAAAAATTGTAGTCGTTATGAAAAATGTTTATCTGTAATAGATATTGAAATGATTGATTATAAATGGCTTAAATATAAAATAATGGATTTTCAGGAAAAGATAGAAGAATTAAGGAAGATAATAAAAGATAATATAGAACCTTTAATAACATCAGATTATGTACATTTAGATAATCCTTATCATGGTAATATAGGAGATATATTGATATGGGAAGGTGAAAGGCAGTTTTTATCTTCTATAAAATATAAGTGTTTGCAGTCTTCGTCAAATTCATGGTGTGAAAATTACCTCCACCCCGAAACCGTTATACTGTTTAATGGTGGAGGTAATTTTGGTGATTTGTATAGGGAGTGTCAAGATTTCCGTTTGAGAGTAATAGAACAGTTCCCAAATAATCGGATCATAATGTTTCCTCAGTCTATTTGGTATGAGGATGAATCTTTAATAGCGAAAGATGCGGCAGTCATGGCTCGTCATAATGATTTGACATTGTGTGCGCGTGATAAATGGAGTTATAACTTTTTGAAAGAGCATTTTGGAAAGAATAAGATTTTGTTAGTTCCAGATATGGCTTTTTATATATCTGATGAATATTTGAATAAATACAGAGAATGTGTTTTTTGGGGGCAAAAACTTTATCTGAGGCGTATTGATAAGGAAATGGATTTTTCTACCATATTGGATGATTTGAGAGGTTTTGATATACGTGACTGGCCCTCATTAGAAAGAAGACCAATTTGCTTATTGATTTTGAGGATAATGAAAAGAGCTGCTTATTACTTGCAAAAAATAACTTGTTTAACTGTTTTGCAAAGATTTGTTAACCATCTGGCTGATGAATATGCTATCCGTATTGTTCGTCCTTATCTTCTAAAGAGAGGTTGTGATTTTATTTCCCCTTACTCGGAAGTAATAACGACTCGTTTGCATGGGTTAATTTTATCTATTTTATTTCATAAGCCAGTTTATTATATAAATAATACGACAGGCAAATTATCAGCTTATGTGGATACATGGCATTTGCAGGATATTTTAGAAGTATCTCCTTATGTGGATAAAATATTAGAAAAGCATGTTGATTAGTGTAGTATTGCCGGCTTATAATGTTCAAGATACGATAGGGGAATCTATCGATAGTATTTTAAGCCAAACATTTACGGACTTTGAGTTGATCATTATCAATGACGGATCGCAGGATAATACAGAAGAGGTGATTCATGCTTATTCGGATAAGAGAATTCGTTATTATCGGAATGAAAAAAATGAGGGTTTGATCTATACATTGAATAGAGGATTGGACTTGGCTCAAGGGAAATATATAGCACGGATGGATGCTGATGATGTTTCTCTTCCAACACGTTTTGAAAAGCAAGTCAAGGTGATGGAGGAAAGTCCAAATATCGTAGTTTGTGGAACGCAAATCATTCTTTTTGGAGTAGATACGGCTAAGAGATTCACTCTGTTTTTGCCAGAAGAATCGGAAGATCTGAAAAATCTATTGTTTATTCAGACTTGTTTTGCTCATCCAACGGTAATGGTTCGTCGGCAAGTGCTCATTGATAACGAGGTGAGGTATGATGCTGATTATCCTCATGCGGAGGATTATAAGATGTGGATTGATTTATCTTTGTTGGGTGAGTTTTATAATATACAGGAACCGTTGTTGAGATATAGATTGTCGGATGGGCAAGTAAGTCATAAATTTAGTGATGTCCAGAAACGGACTGCATCTGCTTGTCGTAGGTTTTTAATTTCTGCACGGTTTAAGGATGAAAAGTTGGATCGTCAAATCGAAAATAGTATAGATATAAGTACAATTTGTTATATAAAAAAGAAAGAGTACCCACGAGAATTATTGGAAGTACTTTATTCCTCTTTAAGAAAGTATAACTTTAAATGTTTGTGTTATTTGTTTGTTAGTGGTGATATTTTTCGATTTGAAATTGTTGTTGCATTGGCTTTATTAAAGAGATTTATTATAAAGAAAGATAGACTATTATGAATGTGTCTAATAGAGGGTATCTATATTTTGTTCGTTTGTCAGGAAAAATAATTCTGCTATTTTGTGTGTTTTCTTATGTATATCAAATACATTATAAGATCTTTCCTGTGACCTTTTCTGTTATATTAGGACTTTTTGGTATTTTATATAATTTCTTTATAAATAGAGGTCTTTTTAAAATCAAATGGTGTAATTTTCATGTTTTTTGTGGGTTTTATTTGGTTATTATATCTTTGATTATTTCTGCTGTTGTAAATGGTACTAATGATTATACTTTTTTGCAATTTGGAATTGTGAATCTTTTAAATGTGTATTCATTTTATACGATATCGATTCTTTTTAAAATTCTATATAAAGATATAAGTTTTGAATTGATTGTGAAATATTATATTGCTTCAGCGTTGCTTCAATTGATTATTTCATTAGTTATGTTTTTAGATGTGGATAAAATGGTGTGTTTTACTGATTTATTGAAGTATACGTCTTTGGCTGAAACTAAATTGATTGAAGAGATGGGAGCTAGATTGATAGGGTTTGGTACTCAATTTTTTCAATCAGGTATAATACATGGAATGATTTTGTTGTTGTTAGTATTTTATGCTGATAAAAAAAAGTGTATGTTATATGAAAAAGTATTCTTGTGCTTTGTTTTTTGTTTGATATCTATTGTTGGTATGATGATGGCAAGAACAACTTTAGTGGGTGTTTTAATGGCGATTGCTTTTGTTATATTTAAATCTAATATGTGGAAATTAAAAATCAAAATTAGTTCGATTAAATTGGTTTTGAGTATGTTTGTTGTGTTGTGTGCTTTTTCTTTATTCGTGATGAATTTTTCTTATGAGGTGAAGACTAGTTTGTTGGTAGCCTATGATTTTGGATTTGAATTGATTAATTCATATACTCAGACAGGGCAATTGGAAACGGCTTCGACAAATGCAATGTTTAGAATGTATATATTTCCTTCTTTGTTTAAGACATGGGTGATAGGAGACGGGCTATGGATGGATTCTTTTGGCAGGTTTTATATGCATACAGATATTGGATTTATACGTATGATATTCTATTTTGGAATTGTTGGATTGATTAGTTTTATTGTGTTTCAATCTGTATCTATATTTGCAGTTTATAGAAATAATAAATATCTTGGAAAAATTCCTTTTATTTTAATATTTGTTTATTTTTTTGTTTTGAATTTGAAAGGGTTTACTGATTTGTTTTATCTAATTATTCCGTTTTGTTACTGCTCTAGTTTTACTTTAAAACATAGGTATTAATTCTTTATGTGTAATATTTTGATTGTAACCCATGCTTTTCTTCCAGATTTAGATGGAGGAATCATTGTTGCTTATGATTATGCAAATCTTTTGGTAGACTTGGGTCATAAAGTGACTGTATTATCGAAGGAATATAAGAATCCAATCCAAAGTACTAAATTTACATATATTCAAATACCCAATAAATATGGTGAGTATTTTTGGATGTATAATTATGGTACGTTCTTGAAAAATATGGATTTGGATGGTTTTGATCTTATCTTGTTGAATCAGTGTCCTTCGGCTGCTATAGCAGGAAAATATTTCTCAAAAGAACAATTGAGTAGAACTGTACCTATCATACAAGGTGTGGAGGTTGAATGGGTTTATAGAAATGTAGACCTGAAGAGTAATCTTTTCTATAACGTGTTTTTGAGGATGAAACATTATCATAGGAAGTGTTTGATGAGTTGTAGAAAGATTGTCTCGGTCAGTGATTTTCATAGACAAAAAGTAATCTCTGCCGGAGATTTTCAATCCATATCAAATAAATTTCAGGTAATCTATACAGGAATAGATAAAGAACTATTTAGGGAAATTCCTTCCGATTTTAGGAAGCAAATAGACGCTTTTGATAAAGATATATTGCTTACGGTTAGTAGGATAGAAAAGATGAAAGGTCTTGCGGAGATGTTATCTGTTTATAAGCGTTTGATAGAAAAAAATGACCGATATATATGGGTAATTATTGGTGATGGCCCTTATTTGCAATCGTTGAAGGAAGAGGTTAAAAGAGAAGGGTTAGCTACATCTGTTATTTTTTTAGGAAGAAGGAATAGGGATGAGTTGAGTTATTATTATTCTGCGGCTGATTGTTTTTGGTTACTGTCTAATTATGATGAATGTCTTCCTTTGGTTTATTTAGAGGCTCAAGCTTGTGGTATTCCTGCGATCGGGCGTAAGAAAGGGGGGACGCAAGAAACGATCCGGAATCGTAGAACTGGTTTTCTTGTTAAGTCTGATGAGGAGTGCCTTGAGATTCTTTTAAATAGAGAATATAGGTATATTGAGAAAGATGCGCTTCGTGATTTTTCTGCTTCTTTTGATAAAATACAAGCGACTCAAAGTTTAATATCTTAAAGATTCATATTCTATACATCATGAGAAATATAGCTGTGGTTTTGGCCGGTGGTTTCGGTCAACGTTTAGGAGATGCGACACCTAAACAGTTCTTGAAGTTAGCGGGGAAAAAAGTGATTGAACATACGATAGATGTTTTCCAAAATCATCCGTTAATAGATGAGATCGTTGTGGTTTCTAATCCTAATTATGTGCAGGAGGTAGAGAATATCTTGGTGAAGAATGAATATTCCAAGATGAAGAAAATCCTCAAGGGAGGAAAGGAACGTTACCATTCAAGTTTAGCGGCGATTAATGCTTATGAGGAAGAGGTGAATATGATTTTCCACGATGCGGTTCGCCCATTGGTCAATGATCGTATTATATCTGATTGTATCAATGCCTTGAAAACGTATAATGCGGTGGATGTCGCAATCAAGACGACTGATACGATCATTCAAGTTGATGCGGCGGACCATATTACCGGAATACCTGCTAGGGAGTATTTGCGTAACGGACAGACTCCGCAAGCTTTTAAGCGTTCTACGATAAAACGAGCTTATGAATTGGCTTTAAAGGATGTTAGTTTTCAAACGACAGATGATTGTGGGGTTGTCTACAAGTATCTTCCGGAAGAATTCGTGTATGTAGTCAAGGGTGAACAGTTTAATATGAAATTGACTTACAAAGAAGATCTGTTTTTATTGGATAAATTGTTTCAGCTAAAATCAATCGCTCAACAGAATGAAACGGTAACTCCTAAGACTATAGCCGCTTTGCCTTCATCGGTTATCGTTGTTTTTGGCGGAAGCTATGGGATTGGGCTTGATATTATCCATATTTGTCGCCAGTACGGGGCGCATATCTATTCTTTCAGCCGTTCAGAGAATGGAGTGGATGTCTCCGATCCTGCTCTAGTGGCTGATGCTTTGAGAACTGTCATGGATAAGGAAGGACGTATAGATGCGGTTGTCAATACGGCTGGAGTCTTGAATCGGGAGCCATTGGCTACAATGACATATGAGGAGATTTGTAAAAGTATTCATGTGAATTATCTTGGAGCTGTTATTGTAGCAAGGGAATCTTATCCGTATTTAAAAATGAGCAAAGGGGCGTTGCTGCTGTTTACTTCCAGTTCTTATACGAGGGGGCGTCAATTATATAGCTTGTATTCATCTTCTAAAGCCGCTATCGTGAATTTTGTACAAGCGTTGAGTGAAGAGTGGCTGGATAGTGGTATTCGTATCAATTGTATTAATCCGGAACGGACTAAGACCCCTATGCGGGAGAGAAATTTTGGCATAGAACCGGAGGATACCTTGTTGAAATCAAGTGTTGTTGCGTCTGTGTCGGTGAATACTATATTTTCTTCCCTGACCGGAGAAGTGGTGGATGTTAAAAAAAGACCGTAAAGATGAAATCTGATAGTGAATTGATGAATGAGTTAGCTCATAAAACGAATTATTTACATGAGATGACATCTTCGGAGTCTTCTGCCATGAAGCGAGCTTTGTTGGATATATACAGGGATGTAGCGAAATTATGTGAAAAAGAAGGCTTGACATTAATGCTCAGTGGTGGAAGTTGTTTGGGAGCAGTCCGACATAAAGGTTTTATACCTTGGGATGATGATTTAGACGTAATGATGAGACGTGATGATTATGAAAGATTGATTCGATTGTGTAAGGAGGGGAGGTTAGGTGATAAATATGAGTTTGACTATCCTAATAAGGATGCTGACGCGAAAACAGTATTCTTGAAGATATATAGAAAGAACTCCTTTAATATAGAACTTTTCAATGAAAACTCTCCCTTCCCTAAAGGTTTATATATTGATGTATTTGCTTTAGATTCAGTACCTCAGTCTAAGTTCATGCAAGCCATGAAAGGTTTTGTTGCCAATGTAATCCAGTTTATATCCATTATGGTTTTGTATGCGCAGTATCCTAGTAAGTCTTTGTCTGAATTTGTATCTCTAGATTCATCGTTAAAGAGAAGATATCAGATTAAGAAAATCATGGGATCTTTCTTCGGAATTATTCCACATGCAAAATGGGTTTATTGGTTTGATCGTTTTGTGGCTTCTTCAAAGAATGGTAACCCTCTAGGTATTCCTACTGGTAGAAAATATTATAATGGAGAAATATTTGATGCTTCTGTATATTTTCCTCCAAAAGAGGCTTTGTTTGAAGGAGAAATCGTTTATATACCTGCTGACTATGATCGGTATTTGACAAATCTTTATCATGATTATATGCAATTGCCTCCAGTAGAAAAAAGAGAGAGGCATTTTATTTTGAAGTTTCAATTGCCTAATGATTGAAGCATAGAAAATTTTTGTATTCTATTATTTAGAATGAAAAACAAGCTATTTAGCGTACTTATTTCTGTTTATAAGAACGATAACCCTGATGATTTTAGAACAGCTATCGAGAGTGTGACCATTAAGCAGACGGTACAACCGGATGAAGTGTTCGTCTATGTGGATGGACCTGTACCTAATGCTCTGGCGAGTACTATCAAACAACTTGAAATGGAGATTCCGGCTGTTTATGTACATTGGGAGGTTGAGAATAAAGGTCTCGGCAGGGCTTTGCAATATGGTATGGAACATGTGAAGCATGAGTTGGTCGCACGAATGGATGCAGATGATATATCTGTTCCGGACAGATTTGAATGTCAACTTTGTCAGTTTGAGAAAGATCTAGAGTTGAGTGTTGCAAGTGGGCACATTGTTGATTTTATTGGTACTCCTGAAAATGTTATCGGTAAACGTACAGTTCCCATAGGTAGTGAGACATGTATGCAATATATCAAGAAACGCGATGTAGTTAATCATCCTGCGGTGATGTTCCGAAAGTCGGAAGTGTTGCGAGCTGGTAACTATCAGGATTGGTATTTAAACGAAGATTCTTATTTGTGGTTGAGAATGTATCTAGTGGGATGCAAATTCAATAATTTAGATAGAGTACTTGTATATATGCGTTCGGGCGAAGGACAGTATGCTAGACGTGGTGGTTGGAAATACTTCAGGAGTGAAGCTGGTTTACAGAAGTTGCGTTATAAACATAGAATCATCAGTTTTCCTCGATACTTATTTAATATGACAGTCCATTTCACAGTGAAAGTGTTGATGCCAAACAGTGTAAGAGGGTGGGTATTTCAGAAGTTGTTAAGAGAATAAAATTATATCTAACAAAAGGTTTAGGTACTATTTGTGTTATTTTATAGTGTTGTTGTATTTTATGAAGAAGATACCTTTTTCGCCTCCCGATATGTCAGAGGCAGAGATCAATGAAGTTGCAGAGGCTCTTCGTTCCGGTTGGATCACTACGGGGCCTAAGACAAAAGAATTTGAGAGATTAATTGCCTTGTGTTGTCAGACGGAGCAAGCTGTATGCTTGAATTCGGCTACGGCTTGTATGGAGTTGATATTGCGTGTTTTGGGCGTTGGACAAGGAGACGAGGTGATTACTCCCGCTTATACGTATACCGCTACCGCAAGTGTAACTTGTCATGTGGGGGCAAAGGTTGTCATGGTGGATACCGCTCCTGATTCGTTTGAGATGGATTATGATAAGTTGGCAGATGCGATCACGGAGAGGACAAAGGTGGTTCTGCCTGTTGATCTTGCCGGTGTGGTTTGTGATTATGATAAGATATTCGCTGCCGTAGAGAGCAAGAAACATTTGTTTTCGCCAGCGAACGATATCCAGAAGGCATACGGTCGGGTTATCGTACTTGCGGATGCCGCTCATGCTTTTGGTGCCAAATGGCATGGAAAGATGTGTGGCGAGATCGCTGATTTTACTTCGTTTTCCTTCCATGCCGTGAAAAACCTTACGACCGCAGAGGGAGGTGCGTTGACTTGGAGAAATCATGATGGGGTTGACAACGAGTCTCTTTATAAACAGTTTCAATTGCTTTCCCTTCATGGGCAGAACAAGGATGCGTTTGCTAAAACGAGGTTGGGGGCATGGGAGTATGATATTGTGGCTCCGTATTATAAGTGTAATATGACGGATGTGATGGCGGGTATTGGCCTTGCGCAGTTGAAGCGTTATCCGGAAATGCTGTATCGTCGTCGTCAGATTATTGAGAGGTATAATGAAGGACTGAAGGGGTGTGATGTGCAGGTCTTGGATCATTTTGGTGATGACCATTCTTCGAGTGGGCATTTGTATCTTGTACGTTTGCTTGGTGAGGATGTGGAATATCGAAATGTTGTGATAGAACAAATGGCTGAACGTGGGATCGCTTGTAACGTACATTATAAGCCTTTACCTATAATGACGGCCTATAAAAATTTAGGCTTTGATATCGCAAATTATCCGAATGCTTATAACCAATACCATAATGAGATTACTTTACCTTTACACACCAGTCTTACGGATGAGGATGTGGAGTATGTGATTTCCAATTTTGTTGACATTATTTCCCAATAAAATAACCCAAACGATTTGAAACGTATATTTGATATTGTTGCGAGCGGGATAGGGCTTATCTTGCTTAGTCCTCTATTTATCATTTTGACAATTTGGATTAAGTGTGATTCTATCGGTCCAGTCTTTTATAAGCAAGTTCGTGTGGGGCGTAATAATATGGATTTTCAGCTATTTAAATTCCGTAGCATGCGTGTGGGTTCAGATAAGAAAGGACTTATTACTGTAGGTGGACATGATCCTCGGATTACTCGGTCCGGCTATTATATCCGTAAATACAAATTGGATGAATTTCCTCAATTGATTAATGTGTTTAAAGGGGATATGAGTTTGGTTGGTCCTCGTCCAGAAGTTCGTAAGTATGTTGATATGTATACGGAAGAACAAATGCATGTGTTGGATGTTAGGCCGGGCATTACTGATTTGGCTTCTATTCGGTATCGAAATGAGAATGAACTTCTTGAACGGGTTAATGATCCAGATAAGTATTATGTTGAAGTAATAATGCCAGATAAATTGCGTATTAATCTGGAATATGTTGCCAGACATTCCTTTACTTTCGATATAAGATTGATATTTCAAACATTTAGAGCTATTGTATCGGAATAGCCCAAAAGAGCTTTTATTCTATAGATTATTCGTGTAACTATATAAACAAGAATTGATATGAGGGATCCTTTTTCTCGACTATCTACCTGGTACTTTTCCAAGAAATCCTTACCCTATTGGGGTATTATCTTGCTGGATTGCTGCT